>NZ_JAZGQE010000041.1:0-30749 GCF_048593885.1 Yersinia sp. 1252 StPb PI
TCATCGGGACTCATTCGTTGGCTGCCTTGCTGTAACCCCAATTACTTTGGGTATTACCCTTCTTACTTGACGTTACTACTGTGTTAGCGGCTCTCACTCGCCCGAATTACTGACAAGGGTCAACTCATCGGGACTCATTCGTTGGCTGCCTTGCTGTAACCCCAATTACTTTGGGTATTACCCTTCTTACTTGACGTTACTGCTGTGTTAGCGGCGCTCACTCGCCCGAATTACTGACAAGGGTCAACTCATCGGGACTCATTCGTTGGCTACCTTGCTGTAATCAAATTATTTTGGGTAACAGCCTTCTCTCTCGGCGTTGCAGGTAGGTACGGGTTCTGATTATTTTGGATATGAGCAGGAGTGGAGGGCTGAATACGAATTGCTATTTACTCAAGCGGCCCAATTGATGGGCCGCTTGTTAACTACTTAATCTGCTGATACTAACGCGCTGTTTTAACCTTATTAATTAAAACTCTTCGCTAGTTTCATCAGTCTCATCGGCAAATGCTGCTGTTGCTACAGGTTGTTCGCCGTTCCCACCGTTAAGTAGCATTTCACGCAGTTTTTTATCCAACTCTGCCGCAACCGCTGGGTTTTCTTTTAAATAGTTGCTGGCATTCGCTTTACCTTGACCAATTTTGTCGCCGTTGTAGCTATACCATGCACCTGCTTTCTCAATCAGTTTGTGTTTAACACCCAAATCAACGAGTTCGCCGTTAATATTGATGCCTTCACCGTACAGAATCTGGAATTCAGCTTGTTTAAATGGCGCTGCAATTTTATTTTTCACAACTTTAACGCGAGTTTCGCTACCAACAACCACATCGCCTTCTTTTACTGCGCCAATACGGCGAATATCCAAACGTACAGACGCGTAAAATTTAAGTGCGTTACCACCGGTGGTGGTTTCAGGGTTACCAAACATAACGCCGATCTTCATACGAATCTGGTTAATGAAGATCAGTAAGGTATTCGCATTCTTCAAGTTACCCGCCAGCTTACGCATAGCCTGGCTCATCATACGTGCCGCAAGGCCCATGTGAGAGTCACCGATTTCGCCTTCAATCTCGGCTTTAGGCGTCAATGCAGCAACCGAGTCAACGATGATAACGTCAACAGCACCAGAACGAGTCAATGCATCACAGATTTCCAATGCTTGCTCGCCAGTATCTGGCTGAGAACAAAGCAGGTTATCAATATCTACACCTAATTTTTTGGCATAAATTGGGTCAAGAGCATGCTCAGCATCGATAAATGCACAAGTCTTGCCTTCACGCTGTGCGGAAGCAATAACCTGTAACGTTAGCGTTGTTTTACCTGATGACTCAGGGCCATAAATCTCAACAATACGCCCCATTGGCAAGCCACCCGCCCCCAATGCGATATCAAGAGAAAGGGAACCGGTAGAGATGGTTTCAACATCCATTGAGCGGTCTTCGCCAAGGCGCATAATAGAGCCTTTACCGAATTGTTTTTCAATTTGGCCCAGTGCTGCTGCTAACGCCTTTTGTTTATTCTCATCAATAGCCATTTTTACTCCCTCTCTGGTATGCAGGGGTTACCCCTACCATTACCACTGAATGTTGTTTTATGCAGGAAATTACCGCTAATTATACTGTACAATCATACAGTATCAAGCCTATTTTTACAGAAAATCATCGAATAGTGTTTGTAGCGCGAAAACAGCCGCTTGCAGCCTTACTGCATCGCGATCACCGGGGAAAATCTGTTTGCATGCCAAAATCTGCCCTTCACGTGCCGCGAAAGCAAACCATACCGTACCAACCGGTTTATCCGCACTGCCACCATCAGGCCCGGCAATGCCACTAATAGATACCGCGAAGTCAGCATTCGCTTCTCTCAATGCTCCGAGCGCCATCTCTCGTACTACGGCTTCACTCACAGCACCATAATTTGCCAACGTGATTTCGTCCACACCGAGCAAATCGTGTTTGGCTGCATTACTGTATGTCACGAAACCACGGTCAAAGTACGCTGAACTCCCCGCAATATCAGTTAATGCTTTGGCCACCCAACCCCCTGTACAGGACTCAGCGCAGGTCACCCAGGCACCACGGGCCTTTAGCTTATTCCCGATTGCAATACTGAGCTGGCGTAATTGTTTCTCGCTCATTGTTGCCCCCTACTCTAATAAAATCTCCCGCCGCCGATAGTAGCACTTCTTTAGCCCGTAACGACAACCACTGTCAGTTATGCGAAACCTCTCGCAAGGAGGAATGAAAAAAAGCGCTTTCCCGTACAAAGCTTTACCTCACAGGCTTAGCTGTTAGTATCAAAAGGGCTGTTCGAATTTATCGGCAACGTAGGATGCGGCAAGTTGCATCAGGGGTACTGGATAGTTATCCGGGATGATGAACTAAGGACGAGATAGTGAAAAAAACGCTTAACGCCTTTTTCCCACTTTATAGTGCAACCGTTTTGATGTTGCTGGGTTCAGGCTTATTGACGACCTATATTTCGCTAAGGTTGACCGCCATCCATGTCTCAGGTGCATTAATTGGGGCAATTATTGCCGCAAATTATATTGGTCTGGTGATCGGTGGCAAGGTTGGCCATTTCCTGATTGCCCGCGTAGGCCATATTCGCGCTTATGTCGCCTGTGCCGGTATTATCACGGCAGCCGTGTTAAGCCATGGACTTACTGAATACATCCCCGCATGGGTAGTTCTGCGCTTGATTATTGGCCTCTGTATGATGTGTCAGTTTATGGTGCTGGAAAGTTGGCTCAATGATCAGGCAGCCTCTAATCAACGCGGTATCGTGTTTGGTGTTTATATGGCTGCAACCTATGCCGGTATGGCGTTAGGTCAGGTGGTATTAATGCTCCAACCTGAGTTGGGTTTGAGCACCCTGATGATTATTGCGCTATTTTTTGCCCTTTGCCTGGTGCCTGTGGCCCTGACAACGCGCAGTAATGCCCAACAAATGTCCCCAGCCCCTATGGAGCTGAAATTCTTTATCAGTTCAATTCCCAAAATACTGGCATCAACTTTGGTGATTGGCATGATTGTCGGCTCCTTCTATGGTCTGGCACCGGTCTATGCCAGCCTGCAATCGCTATCAACGCAGGAGACCGGCCTGTTTATGGCATTATCTATCTTTGCCGGTTTAGTGGCCCAACTTCCTCTCAGTTGGTTGTCCGATCGCTATAACCGCACGCTATTGATCCGTATTAACGCATTATTACTGGCATTAACTGCGCTGCCGCTGGCCCTGGTGCCCCATATCTCGTTCCATTTCTTACTGGGTCTGGGGTTTGTCGTCAGCATGTTGCAGTTCACCCTCTACCCACTGGTGGTCGCTCTGGCTAATGACCTGATTGCACCAGAGCGGCGTGTGTCACTGGCGGCATGCTTACTGATGTCATTTGGCGTTGGCGCCAGCATCGGGCCGCTTGCTGTAGGTGCCCTGATTCAGCCATTGGGTGGCAATATTCTGTATGCATTCTTCGTACTGTGTGGTGTGGGCCTGATAACACTGAGCAGAACGGTGAAACAAGATCAGGACGAATTTGTTAACGATGCCCCGGTTCCACATATGGCAATACCGGACAGTCTGGTCAGTTCCCCACTGTCACCAGCGCTGAACCCTAGTTTTGACGAGCAAATGATCCACGATGTTATGCCACCTCCTGACCAACAAGAAGAAGCAGAAAAAACAGAGGAATCGTCTGCAACAGACACACCTAACGCCCCGTAACTCGGGGTCATAGGGGTATCAGTTTGTTTATACCGCCTCTCTGACGTTAAAATTCGGTACAGCTTGTTATTTATTCAGCTTTGAATAAAAATACCAACATCAGGTAATTAGCGGGACGGAACCATGTCGAGACAAGATGAGCAACGGTTGCTGGTGAAAATAGCCACGCTGTATTACAGCGAAGGTATGAAGCAATCTGAAATTGCTGACAGCCTGCATTTATCTCAATCTTTTGTCTCCCGAGCGATCACCCGCTGCGTTAAAGAAGGAGTGGTGAAAATCAGCGTGATTCAGCCTGCCAATATGTTTATTGGTATCGAATCACGGATTCAAAAACACTATGGAATCGATCAGGCCATTGTGGTGGATATTGCTGATGACGCCAACCCAGTCCAAATAAAGCAAGCTATTGGTTCTGCTGCTGCCCATTACATGCAAACCAGTATTCGCCCAAACGATATGGTGGGGATCTCTTCGTGGAGTAGCACTATCCGGGCGATGGTTGATAACCTTCATCCGCTTAACATCAAAACCAGCGGGGTTATCCAATTACTGGGAGGGGTTGGCCCCAATGGTAATGTGCAAGCCACCTTGTTAACTCAAGCATTAGCCAATATTTTAAATTGCCCGGCTTACTTGCTGCCCGCTCAAAGCATTGAACGTTCGACAGAAGACCGCGCACGCCTGATATCCAGTGGTGAAGTTGCCGATGTAGTGAATAAATTCGCCGAAGTTGATCTGGCATTGGTGGGAATTGGTGATCTGGAGCCATCACAGCTATTGAGAAACTCCGGTAACTATTATCACGAAGAGATGCTCAAGTTGCTGGCAGAGCGTGGCGCCGTGGGTGATTTATGTCTGCATTATTTTGATGCTGCTGGCGATGCGGTACTCAGCGATGAAGAAGATCCAGTGATTGGTATGTCGCTACCACAACTGCGCGCCTGCCCCCGAGTGGTAGCGCTGGCAGGAGGGGTAGGGAAAAGTGCTGCCATTCGTGGCGCACTGATGGGTAACTATGTTGATGTATTGATTACCGACAGATTAACCGCCGAAACCTTGCTTTAAAGCGACTGCGCTCGGTTAATAATCACCATAATGATTCGCCGCGCCCTCCCTGGTGCGGCATTTGATAACGTCATTGAAACTAAAGCGGCGACTTCCCATGCCAGTAACAATCAACTCCCAGATACTTACTGAATGCTTCTTGCAATACCTGAGCTGTCGCTGAATGGTTCATCGCCACATGGTGTTCGAAACCATTATTACAGATATGCGTAAGTAAGCTTTCCAGCTGTGGCACTTCCACTACCGCACGGCAACCCACGGTATCTAACTCGTCACTGACAGAACGGCCTTCACCGACATAAGCCCGAACCTGGCCGGTAAAATCATCAGAAGAGAGGCGGAAATAGGTCAATGGCCCGGATTTCATGCGGCCATGGACAGCACCACAGGTATTCTCGCAACCTACAGTTGTTCCGATAATATCAGCGGTGCCCATGGTTGAGCTTTCCAGACTTTCACTGGCAAAGTTGCCACAGTGGAATAACACACATTTATCACGCTCTGCGCCAAAGTTATTATTCCAGTCAGCAATTGAGGCCGGCGCCAGTGAGCAACTCGCCAGCGCATACATCGATAGTGCCCCCATGACATCCACTTCACAGGCACTTGGCATCAATTGCCCGGACATCACGCTCATAATGGAACAGACGTTGATACCCAAATTCTGTTGCAGCGAGGTCCAGCACTGCATGGCGGTGGTATCGATATCGTTGGCGATAATCCATTCACTGATAACCACAAACAGTTTCGCCATTTTGTGTAACTTATCTTGTGGGATGGCACTGGTGTCACCGTTGGCTTTTAACAGCGCCAGTTTTTCACCAACACGAATATCGTTATCACTGAGATTAGCGACGCGGAAGAACACTTCGGATAAATCGAGCGTTTCAACAGTAATGCCCAAATTCTCCAATAACTTCTCGCTGTAGCGCACGGTATTAAAGTTAGTTGGACGAGCACCAATAGCCCCGACACGCACCCGTTTCATGGCATGCACCACACGGCACAGTTGTACAAATTGCTCGACGTCGTGGCTAAATATTTCGCTGTTTAGACTACAAACATGCTGCTTGGTCAATGTGAATGGAATGCCATATTGGCGCAGGTTGTTACATAACGAGATTTTGCCGCAGAAGCTGTCGCGACGCGTCGCTAGCCCCATTTTATCCAGCGCATCTTCTTCAGCCTGTACTAATACCGGTACTTTGAGGCCCGAAAGGCGAATAGCATCTGAGACACTTTTTTCATCACCAAAGTTGGGCAGAATCACTACTACACCATGGATCTCTTCGCTGTGCTTACGGAATAACTCGGCACACACGTTGGCATCACGCCAGTTTTCAACCCCCCCCAAGGGGGTTTGCTCTTCATTGAGCATAATGATGTTGATGCCCAGTCTATCAAACAGCGCCTGAGCATCACGGCGCGCGTCAGCCACCAGATAGCTTGGGAAAAACCCCCGGTTGCCGATAATCACCGCGAAAGTTAACTTACGAGGTATTGCTGACATATGCTTACTCCTAGTGTGGGTTATTTCGGCTGAAAACGCGCGCGCGCGATGGCCGTTTGCCAGAGGCTATAGTTATCTTGCATCTCCGCACTTTGAGCGCGCGGTTCGATGTATTCCACTTCACGGGGAAGTGCGGCTAATTGCTGGTTATCCTGCCACCAACCGAGGGTTTTCCCGCCTAAATATGCCGCTCCCAGTGCCGATACTTCGGCGGTATGGTTGCGTATCAACGTGCGCTGCAACAGGTCGGCTTGAAATTGCATCAACCAGCGGTTGCTGGTCGCTCCACCATCTACCCGCAGCCGTTCAAGACGATGGTTGCCAGCCCGCTCCATAGCAAAAAAGACGTCGGCTATTTGGTAGGCGACCGACTCTAACCCGGCGCGGGCTAATACCGCAGGGGTGGTAGCATCGGTCAAGCCGCAGAACAGACCACGAGCCTGGCTATCCCAATAAGGCGCCCCTAATCCCGAGAGGGCTGGAACAAAATAGACCCCCTGATTACCTGACTGACTTTGCGCCATCTCGGTCAAGTGCGCTAAATCCGTGATACCTAGCATGCGTGAAACCCACGCCACCCCCGAACCGGTATGCGTGATATTGCCTTCGAGGGCATAACGTAGTTCGCCGTCATGCCAGGCAATGGTGGTACTCAGACCATTGCTCTGTGTTACCGCCTGCTTCACGGTAGTCATCAGGGAAGAGCCGGTACCATAGGTCGCTTTTATTTCGCCCGCACGGTCACCGCCCTGCCCATAGAGCGCAGCGTGGGAGTCGCCGATTTGTGCCACAATCGGTACCCCCTGTGGCAAGCCAATAATACCGGTATTACCGGTATGTCCGTGGATAGCCGCCGAGGGTAATACCGCAGGCAGACAAAGACTGGGGATACCAAATAGCGCCAGCAGGTCAGGATCCCATTGGCCGGAATGAATATTAAACAGTTGGGTACGGGCTGCATTGGAGAAATCGGTCGAGAAACTTTGGCCGCCACTGAGCTGCCAGGTTAGCCAGCAGTCGATGGTTCCGACGCACAGTTCACCGTGAGCCGCACGTTCCACACCACGTGGGATTTCTGCCAGCATGCCGTGAACCTTAGCGGCCGGAAACAGCGGATCAATCTGCAATCCAGTGCGTTCGGCAATCATTGCCGCCTCCGGTAACTGGCTCAGCGTTTGACAGAAAAGCTCTGAGCGCCGACATTGCCAACTCACCACTGGCGTCAGTGGTGTGCCGGTCTCCCGCTCCCAAATCAGCACCGACTCACGCTGGTTACTGATGGCAACACCGGCCACCCGCGCACCTGCCAACTGGTTCAGACAGCCTTCGATTGCCAAACAGACCGCCTGCCAGATAGCCAGCGGGTCCTGCTCTGCCCAACCGGGCCTTGGGTGATTCAGCAGAAGAGGCACTGAAACCTTCGCCAGAATCTGCCCGGCAGTGTCCACTGCAATGGCTTTGGCATTGGTGGTGCCTTCATCAATAGCCAGAATAATCGGCGTTGACATGATTACTCTCCTCGGCAAAACCGCAGAGCACGCGCTACAATGCCTGCCGCATCAAAACCATGCCAGGCACGCATATCTGCCCTGTCGGCAGCAATCGCATAGCCGCCATCAGGAATACCTAATCTCACCAATGGGATCCCGCTGCCCGCTTCGGCCAACACTTCAGCCACCAAACTGCCCACACCACCATTAATGTTGTGCTCTTCGATGGTAATCACCCGCTGACTCTTCTGGAGAATGGTTAACAGTTGCTGAGTATCACACGGACGAATAGAAGAAACGTTGACCACCGCAGCAGAAACGTTGTTATCCGCCAGTATCGCGGCAGCACTTACAGCCTCATGCACTGTAGAACCCATCGCTACCAGAGCAATATCCTGACCATCCTGCAAGACATCAATCTGCCCCGGTACAAAGTGGTAGTGCTCATCATGGAGTTGTGGCAAGGATTTGCCGTCCAGACGAATATAGACCGGTCCCTGATGGGCGATAGCATAATCAATTATTTGACGGCACTCTTGTGGGTCAGAGGGAGCATAAATTTCGATATTGCCAAAACCACGTAAGATAGAAATATCATCGATACAGTGATGAGTACTGGCCAGCGGCCCGTAACTGGCGCCAGAATTGAGACCGAACAACTTAACATTGCTATTGTTGTAGCAAACATCGATTTTTAGCTGCTCATTGGAGCGTGAAATCAGGAATGGCGCGGCATTACAGGTTACTGCAACTTTCCCGCCCATGGATAAGCCCACGGCTGTGCCGACCATCGCTTGTTCGGCAATACCTACGTTAACCACGCGATCAGGGAAGCGAGCAGTAAACGGCCCGATTTTCGCCGTCGAAGTGGAATCAGCCACCACCGGAACCAGATCAACACCGTTATCCACGGCTTTGATAAACTGCTCAACCATCACTGAGGCCAAATGTTCTGCATTACTCATCGCTCAATTCCTCCAGTGCCAGATCAATTTCAGCACCTTTCGGCACCCGATGGTGCCACTCCACGCGCCCTTGAATAAAGGAGATACCGGCACCTTTTTCGGTGTTGGCAATCACCACATTGGGTTTACCCTTGGGTTGTAATGCCTCCAATGTTTCCACCACCGATTGCATGTTATTACCCTGGCATTCCGTTACTTCTAAACCAAATGCACGCCATTTATCCGCCAACGGGTCGGTATTCATAATTGACTTGGTGGTGCCCGCCAGTTGGAGTTTGTTTTTATCGTTAATGATTATCAGATTGTCTAACTGATAGTGAGCAGCCACTAATGCCGCTTCCCAGTTACTGCCTTCGGCTAACTCACCGTCGCCGGTCAGAACAAATACTCGGCGTTGGCTGTTGGCGCGTTTTGCCGCTAATGCGATCCCGACGGCGACCGGTAAACCATGTCCTAACGCGCCGGTATTTAATTCGATCCCCGGCGTTTTGTGTTTTACCGGATGGCCCGGCAGATGAGAGTTAGCGTGTTGATAAGTTGCCAACCATTCCTCTGGGAAATAACCCGCTTCCGCCAGACAGCAGTAATAGCCGCCAACGGCATGGCCCTTAGATTGCACATAGATATCGCGCTCAGGATCAGTTAACCGGTCAGGTGCGCAATTAAGGATGCGGAAATAGAGTGCGGTCAGAATCTCTACCTGCGAAAGATCAGCACCGGTATGCCCCCCTGCGGGGCTGTTCGCATTAAGCAGGACGATCCGGCGGCGGATAGCCCGCGCCTTTCTCACCAGCTCATCGATTGACAGTGAATACGGATTCATGACATTACCTCTCTTATATTTTCCTTCGCCATTGAATTTTTACTCATTAGCGAATATTTATTCCTGATGGTGCTAAAAAATAGCTTTCATCAAGCCTGACCGGAAAGCCTCCTCCGGCGTTACCTCTTCAGTGTTCTGCGGCTTAGGGCAAGGTGTTACCCCATCAGCCCATTAGCCGTTATGGGTTCTTTATGCCTGCTCGCTTTTGCCCACTTGCGCAACTACGTTGGCTTTTTGCGACACAATTGCTGCTTTATGCTGCATACGGTTTTGCATCTGGTCGATAATCACAGCCACAATAATTACGATACCTTTAATAACCATTTGCCAGAATTCACTGACCCCCATCATCACCAGCCCGTCAGCCAAAATTCCGATAACAAATGCGCCGATCAGTGTGCCGAGGATGGTGCCACGGCCACCGGCCAGAGAAGTTCCCCCCAATACCACGGCCGCTATCGCATTCATCTCAAAGCCGCTGCCGTTCGCAGGGTGGCTGGCCACCAATTGAGCGGAAACAATGATCCCGGCAATTGCCGCACAGAAACCGGAAATGGTGTAAACCCAAACTTTGACCTGCCGGACTTTGACGCCAGACAGTTCGGCGGCTCTCTCGTTATCACCAATAGCGTAGACATGGCGACCAAAAGGTAGGCGACGCGCTACATAGGCAATCACCAGAGCCAAAATGAACATGATCCAGATGGCGATCGGCAAACCCAGTAACGTGCCAGACCCCAGTAGATCAAAACCGGTGTTTCCGAGTTGTGGATTACCCTGTAAGCCTGGGAAGGTTTCACCGCCAGAAATCAGCATCGCCGCACCACGAACCACATACATGGTACCGAGGGTGCAGATAAACGGCGCGACGTTATAGCGGGTTATAATCCAACCATTGACCGCGCCAATCAGTGCACCGATGACCAATACCACCGGGACTACCACCCAAACACTAGGGAAAATGGCAATACCAAACATCGGTAATACAATACCTTGGGTGATCATCCAGCCTGCGATCATGCCGCACAGCCCCAAGGTTGCCCCGATAGAGAGGTCAATCCCTGCGGTGATAATGACAAACGTGATGCCCAGTGCGAGGAAGGCATTGATAGCGATATGCTTCACCATAATGATCAAGCTACCCGTCGCCAGAAAGCCCGGAACCATCACGGAGAAGAAACCAAGAATCAAAAACAGGGCAATAAAAGTGCGCATCTTGAGCAGAAGCAGCAGCATATTTTCCCGTGACCACGACGCGCCACCGGGCCGGTGACTCGCCAACGCAGTGCCAGTTGTTGCTTTCATCATTCGAACCCTTGTGCGCTTGCCGTAACCAATGCCGATTCACTGGCCGACTGACGGGATAAGTTCGCGGTCAGCTTGCCATTCGACATCACCAGTATGCGGTCAGATACCGCCATGATCTCTTTCAGATCAGAGGTTGAGAACAAAATACCAATCCCCTGCTCAGAGAGTTTCACCATCATTTCAAACACATCAGCTTTCGCCCCGACATCAATGCCTCGCGTTGGCTCATCCAACAGCAAGATGTTTGGACTGGTCAGTAATGAGCGCCCTATCACCACTTTTTGCTGATTACCGCCACTGAGAGCCTGAATCTCTACTTCCGGTGAAGAGACTTTGATCGACAAATCCCCGATAACCGACGCCACCACTTGTGACTCACTCTCTTGCCAGATAGTGAAGCTGTGTTTTAACCGACGCCATAAGCTGGAAATGGTCAGGTTATTGGCCACCGATGACACAGGGAAAATACCGGTTTTTTTACGGTCTTCCGGTACCAGACTCATTCCCAGACGAATGCGCTCTGCGGTTGAGGTTTTGGCATTAATCGACGTGCCATTGAGCCGGATAGTGCCAAGATAGCTCTGCTGCGTGCCCAGCAGACATTCAAACAATTCGGTACGACCTGCCCCCATCAACCCATAGATGCCGACAATTTCACCCGCCCGCACTTGCAATGAGACCTGATTCACTACCGTGTTGCCGGATTCATTGATTAACGTGACGTTATCAACCTCCATCATCGGCGCACCGAATGTGCGGTCCGGGTGAAGAAAACTGGAAACCGGGTCACTGCCCAGCATTTCACGCACAATCCACGGTACATCAATATCTTTTACCGCAGCTTCAGCCTGAAAACGGCCATCACGCAAAATCGTGATGTAGTCACCAATCGCCATCAACTCTTCCAAACGATGTGAGATGTAGACGATGGAAACACCCTGTCGCGTCAGTTCGCGAATAACCCGAAACAAGATATCAACTTCGGTTTTACTCAACGCCGACGTCGGCTCATCCAGAATCAGAATATCCGCCTGTTCTGCCAGTGCCTTGGCGATTTCAATTAATTGCTGCTGGCCTACTTTCAGGTTTGACACCATCTCTTTCGGCGAAATAACCTGATCAAGACGCACCATTAACTGTTCAGCAATCAGCTCCTGCGCCGCCTGATTAATGGGTTTCAAGCCTTGCTGAATCTCACGCCCCAGAAAGATGTTTTCCGCAACATTGAGGTTTTCCGACAGGTTCAGCTCCTGATGAACCATGCCAATACCCAGCGCCGCCGCCTCACGAGTATTGGCAATACTCACCGCGTTACCATTCAGGTAGATTTGGCCGGATGTTTGTTGCTGTACCCCAGCCAAGATCTTCATTAAGGTAGATTTTCCGGCGCCATTTTCGCCGATAATCACATTCACTTTGCCGCGATAAACGTTATAACTGACAGCATCTAGCGCCAATGTGCCAGGAAAACGCATTGAAATGTCCTCAGCACGCATGACGATGTCAGGTCTGTGATCCATTAGTGGCTCTCCTTATTCAAACTGAGCGGCACACCATTGCTCAGACCGGTAGGGGTGAGTGTCACCGCTGCCAATACCTCGACTTGCTGCCCGACCCAACTGGCATCGGGTTTTGCCACATCCTGCAAAGCACGCTTGCTTAATGCTTTAGAGAGCTGGGCGTATTGCACCTGATTTTTAAAATCTTCGAAGCGGATAAACGTTGATGCATCACGAATGGCATTACCTTTGACGATTGGCCCCACTTGCAGCACTTGTTCATCACCGTCAATGGCCAAACGAATCAACCCTTCCCGCCCTTCTGTGTCTACCGCTACCACTTTGCCGTTAAAACGAACAAAACGACTTTGGCTATTTTTCCCTGCTGCTGGCTGACTTTGTTGCTGCTTTACCTGCTGCCAACTGAGCGCATTGCTATTGGCAAACGGCATAACTTTACTCACCCAAATGGTGGAGGCGACTTTATCCGGTGGCTGGTTATAGTCACTGACCACCGCGTTAGGATCGACTGGCAGAATCGGTTTACCGTTTTCATCCAAATCAACCACGGTACAAGCCACCAGCACCGTACTGATAACCAACAAACCGCCTGCTTTCGATAAGGCACTGAACCACATACTGCCTCCTGTCAGGAGGGGCGATTACGCCCCTCATTCTTAAACCATGGTTTTAATAACCGGTGATTATAAGATGGGTGTTTCAGTCGCGATTATTGTTTCAGTGCAAAGACATTCAGATTCTTGGCATTGTTTTCATCAATCAATACGCAATCCATCAGTTGCTTTTCTTCCAACCCGGTTTTGCCGGTTTTCAGATATTTATCAGCCTGCACCACCGCCATCTGAGCTTGTGCCCAACCCGGCTGTAATACAGTGGCTTTGATATTGCCTTTGTTGATGATCGAGTCGCGAACATAGTCACTGCCGTCAAAGCCGACGACAATGACATCATTGCGCCCCGCAGCTTTCAATGCCGCTTCTGCACCGAGTGCCATGGTGTCGTTGCCGGAAATCACCCCAGTGATATCTGGGTTAGCCTGCAAAATGGACTCCATACGGTTGAATGCTTCAGTCTGGCTCCAGTTTGCAGTCTGTTGGGCAACCATCTTCATGTCGCTATGTTCGTCAATCACGTCGTGATAACCCTGTGAACGAACATGAGCATTGGTATCCGACTCACGGCCGAGCAATTCAACATATTTGCCTTTGCCACCCATCAACGTAACGAATTTCTCAGCGCCCAGTTGTGCACCCTGATAATTGTTCGACACGATTTGCGATACTGCGATTCCAGTTTCATTGATTTCACGGTCAATCAGGAAAGTCGGAATACCGGCCGCTTTGGCTTTTTTCAATGGCCCGATAGTGGCATCCGATCCGGCGTTATCCAGAATGATCGCTTTAGCCTTACGAGCAATGGCAGTTTCCAGCAGTTGGTTTTGCTTGTTCACATCATCATCATGAGAAGCCACCAGTACGGTGTATCCCAGTTCCGTTGCTTTGGCTTTAGCACCTTCCGCCTCCGCTTTAAAGAACGGGTTATCGTGGGATGGAGTGATAATGGCGATCAGGCCGTTACTGGCGGCACCAGCAACACCCGCCATTGAGATCAATGCTGCGGTAAGACAGGATTTCAGTAGGGTATTTTTCATTATTTTTCTCCGCATTGAATATATATTCACTATTAAATTTATATTCAACGTAATAATACAAACGCCCCGCAGCTTGTCCAATGTGAGTGCAAGGAAAGTAGAAGCCGGTCACAAATTAGTCGACACGGATAGAGAGATAGCTCGGATAAAAGCCGCTTAGATAAGAATGTAACAGTACAAAAAACGAATTGATTATTTCACTCGAATGTATAAAATTTTATACATACATCAAGGAGTGATGAATGATTGGAAAAATAATCGATTGGCGTGGTAGTTCACTTGAGGATCTGAAGGCTTTCCCAGAAAGTGCTTGTGCGGTAGCGGGGAAGCAACTACGCAATATCCAGCATGGTATCGAACCTAATGATTTCAAACCTATAAATGACTGGGGAGCGGGGGTTATTGAAATACGGTTAGATGATAATTCCAAAGCTTATCGTGTTGTTTATATTGCCAAATTCGAAGATAAAATTTACGTATTACACAGTTTCCAAAAAAAATCGCAAAGAACCAGTCAGAAAGACGTCAATATTATTAAGGTTCGTTATAAAGAAGTTATTCATGAGCGGAGAACAAAAAATGATAGATAAAATTGACACAGCATCACGTCACATCACTACCGCTGGAGACAATATTTTTACTGATTTAGGCTTTACTGATGACAAAGCAACTCAATTGTTAGCGGAGTCAAATGCAGAAATTGAACAGGCTTTAGCAATGAAAAAAGCGCTCATGACATCTATTGCCAATTGGATTAAATCAGAAGGAATACGGCAAGTGGACGCAGCCACATTATTACATGTGTCGCGTCCGAGAGTTTCCGATGTTGTTAATCAAAAAACTGAAAAATTCACTCTTGATTCTCTGATTAGTATGGCTGGCAATATTGGCAAAAAAGTGACACTCGTTATTGAATAAATAAATTCTGAGTCAGCGATATAACTCAATCACCGCAGGCGTCACCTGTAATTCGTGTTGCCAGTGGGTCAACGTCAGGGTCGTTAACTCAGCCAGCCCCTGATAAAACGGGTGTCCGGCATCAGATTGCAGCAAGGCGAGGTAACGATACCCCCACGGCAACAGGTGCTCTGCCAGTAAAACCGGTAAATCCGCTGGTTGATGTTCTGCCAGCCAGGCGGCCATCATCAGCAATAAGCCGAAATGATCCTCTGGCTCTTGCTGCTCCAGTGTCACCTCCACTTGCTGCTGCGCCATCCAATCACGCAGTTTGAGCGTCGAGTCGCCAAACAGGACATTTTCTTTATCCAGATAAACCGATCCCCACGGGGGAGCGGGCAGTGCATATGGGCCAATAAACAGCCGCTGCCAAGCCTCTTCCAGGGTTTCATCTGACTTGTCTTGCACCAATAAAGCGGCAATGGGCATTAGTTGAGTTTCCAGGCCATAAGGCCACTGGGCTACCCACTCATCACTGCTGAGTTGCGCCACAATATCACTGCACGCCGGACTGTCCGGTTCACAATAAAACAGCGCACCCAATACGTGGCCAGTCAGCGCAATTTGTTGATAAGTCATATTGTTTTCAACCATTTTGTTACCTCAGAAGCGCGATCAATTCGCCATCAAACGGGTGAAGCATTGCGAGCAAAGCCAGGTTGGGCGTAAACCCAGCAGGGCTTTGCTCAGTCGCCATCAAGCTATCATTTAACCGCCGATTGCCATTCCGACCGTCATATGCAACCCGTAAAACACGCCACGGCCAATTAGCTCACCCGCAAAGATAAGCAGCATAGCGAAGATCATGCCGAGCGTCATCGGTGTGCGGCCTCTGATTAACGGACAAATCCAGCAACCCAGCCCCAGAACCAGTAACACCAAACGCCATACCATCAATGTGCCGTAGTAGGGAATAAGCTCTGAAGCTTGCTGTACCGAGCTGTAAATCGTCGACAAACTGGCCGCCTGCATAATGACACTGGCAATACTGATAATCAGTGCCAATACACTGATCATCGGTAGTTGCAGCATCATTCGCCCATTAATCCCGGCCAGTTGTAACAACAGATAACCCAACATCGGGCCGCCAATCAAGGTGGTAAGAACAAAACCTAGCGGGGTATAGAGGTTGTCCCAAGTGGGAACAGTATCAATGGAATAGACTCGACACATGGCATAGACAAATACGACGCCCAGCACCATGGCGACCACTAGCCAGACTTTGCCGAGTACCGCAGGCATTTTACCCAATACGGCCAACAACCAGTAAAAACCTGCCACCGCAAAGAACAGTGAACCGGCGGCTATTTCATTACTGAGCGCCGACTCGCCAATGCGGCTTAATGAATTGAATGCTCGCATTGGCGAACCTAAATGCAGTGTCGAGGCGATAAAAGCCAGTGCCATCAGCACCCACAGTACCAACATGCTGCGGTGAATCCGCTGTTGCTGGTCGTGACTCAAACCACCGAATATCAGCGCCAGTCCCAGCACAATAAAGCCTCCGACCACGCACTGCCCCAGTACCGTAAAGACCATTAGAGGCCATTCATGCCATCCCATGCCCATATTATACCTCCTTCGGATTTGCCAGATGACCGGTGGTATCTCTGACCGGACGGCTGTTGGCATTAGGTTTCACTACGATATTCGGCAGCGTGAAATGGGCTGCTGGCAATGGTGCGACTTCGGCCAAATCACCGTATTTCTCGCGTAATTCATCAATAGGGGCCATATCCAGCGCCCGCAGTGGGCAAGAATCGACACAAATCGGTTTCTTACCGGCAGCGACTCTTTCATAGCAGCCGTCACACTTGGTCATATGCCCTTTTGCTTCGTCATATTGCGGCGCACCGTATGGGCATGCCATATGGCAATAGCGGCAACCGATGCAAATGTCTTCGTTTACCACAACGAAACCATCATCACGCTTATGCATTGCGCCACTCGGACATACTTTGGTACAGGCGGGATCACTACAGTGATTACAGGCGATAGAGAGATAGTAAGCGAACACATTTTGGTGCCATGCGCCGTTATCTTGCTGCCAATCCCCACCGGCATATTCGTAGATACGCCGGAAGCTAACATCGGTGGATAAGTTTTTGAAATCCTTGCAGGCCAACTCGCAAGTTTTGCACCCAGTGCAGCGGCTGGAGTCGATGTAAAAACCATATTGCGTTGTCATCAGTCAGCTCCTTATGCCTTGGTAACTTGAACGAGGTTGGTATGGGATGGATTCCCTTTCGCCAACGGAGAAGGTCGCTGAGTGGTCAATACGTTAATACTGCCCGCGCGATCAATACGTTTCTCATCCGGGCTATACCATGCCCCCTCACCCAGTGCCACAACCCCCGGCATCATGCGCGGTGTAACTTTGGCGTTAATCTGAACTTCGCCCCGGCCATTGAAAATACGCACCATATCGCCATTTTTGATCTCTCGCTCGCGGGCATCCATTGGGTTAATCCACATTTCCTGACGGCAGGACGCTTTTAAAACATCGACGTTGCCGTAGGTGGAGTGGGTTCTGGCTTTGTAGTGGAAACCCGTTAACTGTAATGGATACTGCTGATTGAGCGGGTCATCGTAGCTTTCAAAACCTGCGGCATAGACCGGCAGCGGATCGATAACATCGTCTTGTTGCAGTTCCCACGTGGCGGCAATCTGTGCCAGTTCGGCAGAGTAAATCTCAATTTTGCCTGATGGCGTGGTCAACGGATTGGCAATAGGGTCTGCGCGGAACGCTTTATAGGCAACATGATGCCCCGCCGGATCGCGTTTTTTAAAGATACCCTGTTCGCGGAACGCCTCAAAAGAAGGCAGTTCAGGAATGGCCTGTTGCGATTGTTGGTAGAGATGACGCAACCACTCTTCTTGCGTGCGCCCTTCGGTAAATTGCTGCTCCACCCCCATGCGTTTTGCCAGTTCTGTGGTCATTTCATAGATGTTTTTGCATTCAAAACGCGGTTTGATGACTTGATCGGCAAAAATCACATACGCCATATTGCCGCTCGAAGCGTCAAGGCAGAAGTCCATCTGCTCAGAGGCGGTACAGTCAGGCAGGATGATATCGGCGTATTTGGCTGACGAGGTCATGTGATTATCGATAACCACCACCATTTCACATTTTTTATCATCTTGCAGAATGTCGTGGGTACGGTTGATTTCTGAATGCTGATTAATCAAACAGTTACTGGCGTAATTCCAGATAAACTTGATCGGTACATCCAGCTTATCTTTACCGCGCACACCATCACGGGTAGCGGTCATTTCTGGCCCGCGTTCAATCGCGTCAGTCCACAGGAACATCGAGATACTGGTTTTAACTGGGTTTTCCAGTGTTGGCATGCGGACAAACGGCAAACCGTAAGAGCCTTCGCGGGCACCAGAATTACCGCCATTAATGCCAACGTTACCGGTCAGGATAGCCAACATGGCAATGGCCCGACTGGTATTTTCGCCGTTGGAATGGCGCTGCGGTCCCCACCCTTGCGCAATATAAGCCGGTTTCACCGACCCTATTTCACGCCCCAGTTTAATGATTCTTGCGGCTGGAATACCGGTGATGGCTTGCGCCCATTGTGGTGTTTTGGCGGTTTCATCTGCGCCCTGCCCTAAAATATAGGCTTTGTAGTGGCTATTTTTTGGCGCATCTGCCGGCAGGGTTTTCTCATCGTAACCGACACAATATTTATCGAGGAACGGTTGATCGACCAGATTCTCGCTAATCATCACATAGGCCAAGGCCGATGCCAGTGCCGCATCGGTACCGGGCCGCAGCGGGATCCATTCATCTTCTCGACCTGCTGCGGTATCGGTATAGCGTGGGTCAATCACTATCATCTTGGCATCGGATTTCTCCCGTGCCTGCTCCAGATAGTAGGTGACCCCACCACCACTCATGCGCGTTTCAGCCGGATTGTTACCAAACAGCACCACCAGCTTGCTGTTTTCGATATCGGACGGGCTGTTGCCATCAGCCCAGCCACCATATGTGTAATTCAGGCCAGCAGCGATTTGCGCAGTACTGTAGTCACCATAATGATTAAGGTAGCCACCACAGCAATTCATCAGCCGCGCCAATAGCGTCGATCCCGGTGGCCATGAGCGGGTCATGGTGCCACCTAAGGTGCCGGTGCCGTAATTCAGATAGATAGCTTCGTTACCATATTCTTTAATGATGCTTTGCATGCTGCCCGCAAGGGTGTCGAATGCCTCTTCCCATGAGATGCGCTTGAATTTGCCTTCCCCACGTGCGCCAATACGCTTCATTGGGTATTTCAGACGGTCAGGGTTGTATACCCGGCGGCGCATGGAGCGGCCACGCAAACAGGCACGCACCTGATGCAAGCCATCAAAATCATCATTGCCAGTGTTGTCGGTTTCGACATATTTGATTTCGCCATCAACGACATGCATACGTAGCGGGCAGCGGCTACCGCAGTTGACAGTACAAGCACTCCAGATCACTTTGTCATTATTGAGCGGATTTATTGCCGATTGCACCGCGCGGGCGGCGCGGGAGAACGGGAGCGAAAAGGCCCCGGTTGCCATGGCAAGACTGCCGATAAGCGTCGTTTGGACCAGTTTTCGGCGCGTGACTTCTGCCGTTAATAGCCGGGATTCGTTGGTCTCTTTCATAAGATTCCCACTTGGTTGCATTCCAGAAAATGGACAACATCCGTGATAGATGAAATCCGATTAATTCAAAAAAATGAGTAATTCTGCGGGAGAGGTTGTGTCATGAATGAGAGCGCAGTGGCCCAGCTACAGCAGTTATTATAGTTAGGATGATAAACAGTTCTTCCCGCAGTTATGAGCCTACCCCTTATGGGTAGTGCGGGTGTTGTCTGGTATCAATAAAGCAGTGGGGATTACCTTCTCCTCACTGCTTTATGATGAATCTGTGACAAATAACCGTTCTGTTTAACAAGCCTGATGATACAGCGCCATAATTTCATCAATCGATGCTTCACGCGGGTTCCCGCCGGTACATACATCCGCGAAGGCTGCTGCTGCCAGCGCGGGAATATCATCGGCCAGCAGACCCACCGCACTCAGGGATGACGGAATGCCAATATCACGGTTCAATTCAATTACTGCCTGAATGGTTTGCTCACGAACCTGTGCCAATGACCCACTCAGGGCATTGTCGAGGCCCATCGCCATCGCGATTTGACGCAAGCGTTCGCCGGTATAAGCGGCGTTATAACGCATGATATAAGGCAGTAAAATGGCGTTGGCGACACCGTGTGGCATGTTGTAAAACGCCCCCAGAGGGTGTGCCATACCATGAACCAACCCCAGCCCTACGTTTGAGAACCCCATTCCAGCGATATACTGCCCAAGTGCCATATCTTCGGTGGCGGCGGCATCACCTTGCACAGAAGCCCGCAATGAACGACTGATGACTTCAATGGCTTTAAGATGCAAAGCATCTGTCAGTTCCCAAGCCCCTTTAGTCAGATAACCTTCGATGGCGTGGGTCAACGCATCAACCCCGGTCGCGGCTTTCAGGGCCGCTGGCATACTGTCCATCATGTCAGCATCAATAAATGCCACTGCCGGAATAGCATGAGGGTCGACGCAAACAAATTTGCGCCGCCGCTCTTCATCAGTAATTACATAGTTAATGGTCACTTCTGCCGCAGTACCGGCTGTGGTTGGAATGGCCAGAATAGGTACACAAGCGTTGCGGGTGTCAGCCACCCCTTCCAAACTGCGCACATCAGCAAACTCAGGATTATTGATAATAATGCCGATGGCCTTGCTGGTATCTTGTGGCGAACCGCCGCCCAGCGCGATGAGATAATCCGCCTCGCTTTGGCGAAAAACAGCCACACCTTGTTGTACGATGGCGATTGTCGGGTTGGGCGTTACCGCATCAAAGACAGCAAAATCCAGACCGGCCTGTTGCAAGCGGCTGATTAGGCAAGCCGCGACACCGCACTCCATCAGTATTTTGTCGGTGACCACTAACGCTTTTTTATATCCCCGCCGTGTCACTTCATCGGTGAGCGCATCCAGTGAACCGCGCCCAAACCACGCCATTTCGTTTAAAATCATTCTGTTCATGACTGATTCCTCTCGGTATTTTAACCCGCACGCTAATCTTCAACCCGTAAACCGTAGGTTTTGAATTTCTCCAGTACCACGCTGATTTCTTCTTTGGATAACACCGGCACCTCATCGACAATCGGCAAGATAGCCAGCAGCAGTGTTGCCAACACCTCAACTTCATGAGCAAGCCACAACGCTTTGGCCAAATTCTCCTCACAAGCAATCAGGCCATGGTGCTGCAACAGCGTGGCCTTGCGGTGCTTCATCGCCACGGCGACATGTTCAGACAGCGCTTTGGTACCAAAAGTGGCGTAGGGCGCACAGGGGATATCATCGCCACCGGCAGCGGCAATCATGTAATGAATCGCCGGGATCGGGCGGTTAAGAATCGATACTGCGGTGCAATGGACTGAGTGGTTGTGTACCACCGCATTGGCGTCTGCCCGGGTATGATAAACCGCCTGATGAAAACGCCACTCACTGGAAGGGACTTTGCCAGGCTCATGGTGGCCGCTGGCATCGATATAAACAATATGCGACTCCGTCAGTTTGTCGTAGGCAATACCGGAGGGCGTAATCAAAAATCCATCCTGATAGCGCACACTAACATTGCCAGCCGTCCCTTGATTCAACCCTAAACGGGTCATTTCCAGGCAAGTATTGATAATATCGCGCGCCAGTGCTTCTCTCTTCATTTGTTCCTCTCTTAAGATGCAAATACCTAAATATAAAAATGCATTGAATAATGGATGTAGGTGAATAAGCGTTAACAACTGTGGATATATCTTTCGCTCATTTAATTCAACTGAGAAATAAAGCACACCAAAATGTGAGCCATGTCATGACTATTCATAACTTAATCGCAATTTAGATCTTATTTATTTGCATGAAATGTCCGTTTGAAAAAACAATATGGACAAACGGTCAAGTGACGCCGAATGATTAAGTGTCGGGCTATTTTCCAATAACTGACCGTTTGTGACAGAAATAGAAAAATCGGTCATTACCCATGTGTGTTTGAAACACAATTCATTTCAAACGGTCATGAAATGTTTTTATTTAAAGTGACTGTCATCACAAAATATCAGCATTGAGTTACCAATGTGATTCAGCTCATACTTTTTAGCAATTTTTACCTTATAAAGAACGGGACTTATCGCAATGAGGATATTTAAATTTGTCACTCAGGCAGTTGTGGCTCGCCAGAGAAAGTATCACTCATTAAACAAAAATAATTCCGTCGAACATTACAAACTTTCGGACTAGTGAAGTATCTGACGAGGGCATCATGGGAAATATTTTAATACAAACAGATAGCACTAAAATTTCCGCCTCGGTAAGTGACGAGGCTGCAAATAAAAAAAGGTATCTGATTCCTTTCGCATTACTGTGTTCACTGTTCTTCCTTTGGGCAGTAGCAAACAACCTAAATGATATTTTATTACCTCAATTTCAGCAGGCTTTCACCCTGACCAACTTTCAAGCAGGGCTGATTCAATCCTCCTTCTATTTTGGCTACTTCTTAATCCCAATACCTGCCGGGATATTGATGAAAAGGTTTAGCTATAAGGCGGGGATTATTACTGGATTACTGTTCTATGCCTTCGGGGCGGCATTGTTCTGGCCTGCGGCCGAAACAATGAATTACACCTTGTTTTTAATCGGATTATTTATTATCGCTGCCGGTTTAGGTTGCCTGGAAACGGCTGCCAATCCTTTTGTTACTGTATTGGGTCCAGAAAAAACCGGTCACTTCCGTATTAACCTGGCACAGACCTTTAACTCTTTCGGGGCCATTATTGCGGTAGTGTTCGGCCAAAGCTTAATACTCTCCAATGTGCCCCACCAAACACAGGAAGTGCTGGATAAATTGTCTGCTGAGGATTTGAATAGCTATCATCATAGTTTAGTAAAAGCTGTTCAATTACCCTATCTGATTATTGTTGCTGTGGTTATTTTTGTTGCGCTATTAATTTTAATCACTCGTTTCCCGGCAATAAAAAGTGAATCGGATGATTCGCATAACGGTTCTTTCTTTGCATCACTACCACGGTTATTAAAGATAACACATTGGCGCTGGGCGGTATTAGCACAGTTCTGTTATGTTGGCGCACAAACCGCATGTTGGAGCTATTTAATTCGTTATGCCATTGAAGAGCTACCGAATATCACACCGGGATATGCGGCTAATTATTTAACGGCCACCATGGTATGTTTCTTTATCGGTCGATTCAGTGGCACCTGGTTAATTACTCGTTTCGCACCAGAGAAAGTTTTAGCGGCTTATGCATTTATCTCTATGCTGTTATGTATTATCTCTGCGGCCTTCGGCGGACACATTGGATTATTAGCACTCACCCTGTGCAGTATGTTTATGTCAATCCAATACCCAACCATATTCTCATTAGGCATTAAGAATCTAAATCAAGACACTAAATATGGCGCATCTATTATTGTTATGACCATTGTCGGTGGTGGTATCGTCACCCCGATCATGGGATTAGTTAGCGATGCGGCAGGGAATATACCTACGGCTGAAATTATTCCTGCTTTATGTTTTGCCATTATCTTTATTTTTGCCAAGTACAAAACAGTTCCCGTTAATTAATAATACGGGTAACGGACAAATTAACATTAAATTCTTGCTACTGAACACAAGGACTAATAATGAAAAAGACAATTCAATTACCTAAAATTGGCATTCGCCCGGTCATTGATGGACGCAGAATGGGTGTGCGTGAATCGCTGGAAGAGCAAACCATGAAAATGGCCCGTGCCACCGCAGAGTTTCTGCAAGAGGTGGTACGCCATCCTTGCGGCACGCCCGTTGAATGTGTCATTGCTGATACCTGCATTGCCGGCATGGCAGAATCCGCCGCCTGTGACGATAAATTCAGCGCACAGAATATTGGCCTAACCATCACGGTGACACCTTGTTGGTGCTACGGCAGCGAAACCATTGATATGGACCCGTTCCGCCCGAAAGCTATTTGGGGCTTTAATGGTACCGAACGCCCTGGCGCGGTCTATCTGGCAGCAGCACTGGCGGCGCACAATCAAAAAGGATTGCCAGCCTTCTCTATTTACGGCCATGACGTGCAGGATGCTAATGACACCCGCATCCCTGCCGATGTGCAGGAAAAACTGCTGCGCTTCGCTCGCGCAGGTTTAGCCGTTGCCAGCTTAAAGGGCAAAAGTTACCTCTCTCTCGGTGGGGTATCCATGGGGATTGCCGGCTCCATTGTTGACCATAACTTCTTTGAATCCTGGTTAGGAATGAAAGTGCAAGCGGTCGATATGACAGAGTTGCGCCGCCGCATTGATCAGAAAATCTATGACGAGCAAGAGCTAGAGCTGGCGTTGTCATGGGCAGATAAAAACTTTAAATACGGACCGGATAAAAACGCAGAACAATACCGCCGTTCAGCGGAAAGCGGCCGCGCGGTACTGCGTGAAAGCCTGCAAATGGCGTTATGTATCCGCGACATGATGCAAGGTAATCCAACACTGGCAACGAAAGGTTTTGGTGAGGAAGCCTTGGGCTATAACGCCATTGCTGCCGGTTTCCAGGGTCAGCGCCACTGGACCGATCAATATCCAAATGGTGATACCGCTGAAGCCTTGCTGAATAGTTCGTTCGACTGGAACGGCGTGCGCGAACCGATGGTTGTCGCCACCGAAAACGACAGTTTGAACGGCGTGGCGATGCTATTTGGCCATACCCTGACCGGCACCGCGCAGATCTTTGCGGATGTCCGTACCTACTGGTCACCGGAAGCGGTACAGCGGGTTACCGGCAATCAACTGGAGGGGGTTGCCGAACACGGCATTATCCATCTGATTAACTCCGGTTCTGCCGCGTTGGACGGCACTTGCCGCCAAAACGATGCGCAAGGTAAACCGACCATCAAACCGCACTGGCAAGTGAGCCAGCAAGAAGCCGATGCTTGTCTGGCGGCAACCGAATGGTGCCCCGCTATCCATGAATACTTCCGTGGCGGTGGCTTCTCTTCGCGTTTCCTGACCCGTGGCGGTGTGCCATTCACCATGAGCCGTATCAATCTGATTAAAGGCGTCGGGCCGGTCTTGCAAATTGCCGAGGGCTGGAGTGTCGAATTACCGAAATCCGTTCACGACACCCTGGACAAGCGAACCGATTCAAGTTGGCCAACCACCTGGTTTGCTCCACGCCTGACCGGCAAAGGGCCATTCAGCGATGTTTACTCGGTAATGGCGAACTGGGGAGCTAACCATGGCGTGCTGACCATCGGCCATGTCGGGGCGGACCTGATTACACTCGCCTCGATGTTACGCATCCCGGTGTGCATGCATAACGTCGAAGAAGAGAGTGTTTACCGGCCAACTGCGTGGGGCGCGCACGGTATGGATATCGAAGGGCAGGATTACCGCGCCTGCCAAAACTACGGCCCATTGTATAAAAGATAATGTGATGTTTGAGCAGGGTCGCAGGTGTGGAGCACTCCTTACCTGAGTCATAAAACAACCCTTGCTGTCAGCAAGGTGAACGAAGGGTTTATCGTGCCCCGAGGGTTTAGCGGCTCACATCGTTACCGCCTCGGCGCCCCATATTCCCTTCGTTCCGCATTATTCGCCCCCCGTGGCAAGACATTTTCTGCCTGACAGCAGTAACAGGAGCATTTATGAAGCGCGATGTGGTCATTGTTTTAGATTGCGGCGCAACCAATATCCGGGCGATCGCAGTCGATCCTCAAGGTGTGGTGGTGGCGAAAGCTGTGATGCCGAACCACAGCCAACCCGATCCGGCTAATCCGCAATGGCAGTTGTGGCCGCTCGATGGCATCTTGCACAGTTTCGCTCAGTGTTGCCGCCAATTACTGCCACAGATTCATCAGGATAAGATCCATGGCATGACTGTCACTACCTTCGGCGTAGACGGTGCATTGGTGGATGCCAACGGCAAAATGCTGTACCCCATTATCAGTTGGAAATGCCCACGTACCGTGGCGGTGATGGAGAGTATCTCCCGCTATATGTCTGCTGAAAAGTTACAGCAAATATCCGGTATCGGTCAGTTCAGTTTTAACACCTTATACAAGTTGATTTGGTTACAGGAAAATCGACCCGATTTAGTTGAACAAGCCCATGCCTGGCTGTTTATTTCATCTTTAATCAACCATCGCCTCACCGGAGAATTTACCACCGACCGCACCATGGCTGGCACCAGCCAACTGTTGGATGTGAAACGTGAGCAATTCAGCAGCACGATTTTACAAAAGATCGGTATTCACGCTGATTTATTCCCACCAATGGTGGCCGCCGGTGAAATCATTGGTCAGCTACTGCCAGATATCGCCGCAGAGTTAGGGTTACCCGCGGGTTTGCCGGTGATATCAGCCGGTCACGATACCCAGTTTGCATTATTTGGTTCGGGTGCCGATTTGGATCAACCGGTACTGTCATCAGGTACCTGGGAAATTCTGATGGTTCGGACCCCAAAAGTGAATACGACACTATTGCCACAATTTGCCGGTTCCACTTGTGAACTTGATAGCTGCCCAAGGTTGTTTAACCCAGGTTTGCAATGGCTGGCTTCAGGGGTACTGGAATGGGTGCGGCAGTTGTATTGGCATAACGAAGCCAGTGCCGAGGTCTACCAGCAAATGATTAGTGAAGCTGAGGCTATCGTACCCGGGGCAAACGGCATACGTATGAATTGCAACCTACTGGGCAGTGCTCAGCATCATCAATCGGGCGGCTGGCAAGGGGTCTCGCTGGCGGCGCGGCGCGGGCATTTTTACCGTTCTGCGTTGGAAAGCCTTACCTGGCAGTTAAAAAGCAATCTGTCATTACTCGAAGAGATTGGTGAATTCCGTACCCGCGAACTACTGCTGGTTGGCGGTGGTAGCCGTAATACCTTGTGGAACCAGATCAAAGCCGATGTGCTCAATCTGCCCATCAAAGTAATTGATGAAGCTGAAACTACGGTTCTGGGGGCGGCGTTGTTTGTCTGGAGTGCCACTGGCTATTACCGCAGTGCTGAGCAAGCGCGGGAGCAGGTCAATTACCGCTATCAATACTATCAGCCTGGCGAGCAACAACCGCTTTATCAGGCACTGAGCGACAGCCCATATCCCATTACTGAAGGAGCCATTCATGCTTAAAACTATTTCGCCATTACTGTCACCACAACTGCTAAAAACGCTGGCAGAGATGGGGCACGGTGATGAAATAATCTTTTCGGATGCCCATTTCCCGGCGCACGCGATTGGAAAAAACGGTGGCCCGTTGGTGATTCATGCCGATGGTTTATCTGTTAGTGCATTGCTAGCGGCCACTATTCCGTTATTTGAACTGGACAGCTACGCACCACCATTGGTAATGATGGCCGCGGTGGCAGGCGACACCCTTGATGCCGCGGTTGAAAAACGCTATTTACATGCCCTGTTTGGTAGCCAGGAAGCGTTGCCAGTGGAACGTATTGATCGTTTTGCGTTTTATCAGCGCGCTCAGCAAGCCTATGCCATCGTCATCACCGGAGAGACCGCCAAATACGGTAATATTCTGTTAAAGAAGGGGGTGACGCCTGTTTTTTAAACCCGTGATCACGTAACCTCATCCCTTTAGCCATGTACTCTTTGTTGGTATTAACTGATGTGTTGGTATTAACCAATATATTAATATCAATCAATGTATACATGGCTTTGCTGACGGAGAGGATCATGAAAGCATCTCGTCACCAGAAAATCCTGCAACATATCAAACAGCATGAAACGCTGACAACCGCAGATCTGGCTCAGTTACTTGAGGTCAGCCAAGAGACCATTCGCCGTGACTTGAACGAGTTACAGGCGCAAGGGCTGATCATCCGCCAGCACGGGCGCGCCAAAAGCATTAAGCGTGCCACCAAAGACAGCGGCGATCCTTTCACCACCCGGCTAAAAAGTCACCTATCCAGCAAAGCCAGCATTGCCGACCATGCCCTGTCACTGATTGACAGTGGCATGGTGATCGCATTAGATGCCAGTTCCACCTGCTGGTATTTAGCCAAAAAGCTGCCCGATATCGATATAACGGTGTTTACCAATAGTGTGCGGATTTGCCAGGAATTGGTGAAACACCAAAATATTGAGTTGATCAGTGCCGGTGGTCGTTTACAGCGTAAATATGCCTGCTACGTTAACCCCGCACTCTTTTCACTGCTAAAAACCATCGAAATTGATCTGTTTATTTTCTCGTGCGAAGGCATTGATGCCGACGGTACCTTATGGGATTCAAACCCGTTTAATGCCGAATTCAAGACCATGCTGTTAAAACGGGCCACGCAATCC
Source organism: Yersinia sp. 1252 StPb PI (assembly GCF_048593885.1). Lineage (NCBI taxonomy): Bacteria > Pseudomonadati > Pseudomonadota > Gammaproteobacteria > Enterobacterales > Yersiniaceae > Yersinia > Yersinia sp. 1252 StPb PI. The sequence continues at coordinate 28,389 of NZ_JAZGQE010000041.1, forward strand.
ATCTTACTGATCGACAAAAGTAAAATGTGCCGAACGGGAGAGGTAAAAATCGGGACGCTGGATGATGTAGAACAGGTCATCTCCAATGTCGATGCAGAGTAACTGATGGCGCAGACTTGCTCTACGCCGCTAAGCTGCCCTTCACCTTACTGACCGTAATAGGCTTTTGCACCATGCTTGCGCAGATAGTGTTTATCCAACAATGTTTGCTGCATATTAGCCACCGCAGGCCGAAGTTGATGAGTAAACAGGTTCATATAAGCAATTTCTTCCAGCACTACCGCGTTATGCACCGCACTGGCCGCATTGCTACCCCAGGCAAACGGGCCATGGCCATTGACCAGAACCGCCGGAATTTCCCCCGCACTTAACGCCTGATGGGCAAAGGTTTCGACAATGACATTGCCGGTTTCATACTCATAGTCGCCAGCAATTTCGGCATCAGTCATAAGGCGGGTGCATGGGATGGGGCCATAGAAATAATCAGCATGGGTGGTGCCTAATGCTGAGAGCGACTTACCCGCCTGCGCCCAAATGGTGGCGTGGCGAGAATGGGTGTGGACAATACCACCTATTTCGGGAAAGGCCCGGTATAACACCAGATGGGTATCGGTATCGGAAGACGGTTTTTTATTTCCCTCCACCACCTTACCGGTTGCCAAATCCACCACCACCATGTCATTCACACTCATGGCCTCGTATTCAACACCAGAGGGCTTAATCACCACTAACCCGCGCTCACGATCAATACCGCTGACATTACCCCAGGTAAAAGTCACGAGCTTATATTTTGGTAATGCTAAATTAGCGTCAAAAACCTGTTGTTTTAACTGTTCTAACATGATGCCACCTCATGAAATAATATTCAGTACGGCAATTAACAATCACCAATAACGCACATGATGTCGTTAGATTATTTAATGGCTGTAATTAAACAAGCAACTCGCTATAAATAGCCATCATTGGCAATGAGCCTAATAAATAAGAAAACTGTTAATTAAAAACAACCAACTTAAATCCGTCATTCAAAATCTATTATTCAGCCCAGGCTTTATCTATCCTCAAACATAATATCCGGCTGCAAACTAACCTAACTCTATTTATGGCTAAATTAAAGAGGATGAAAGGCGAGTCAATCATCAAACAAAAGAAATCGGTTGCATTCGGTCATAAACGGGCATAATTACCATGCCCGAATGTGTGTTTTTATTACCAAGATTGACCATTCGTAAGGCAAAGAGGCCCTTAATATGAGGTATGAATCACATTATTTATGATAATTAAATGGATCAGTAATTAATATATGTGACCTTCACCACACAATCTCAGCGAAAAATACTCCTTAAAGCAATACTTGAATTCAGTCACTGTATAAACAGCAGATAAATACCAATATACCATCATCGTATTTGAAGCCGCAGAAGTGCTACCTGCAATGCCAACCACTTCAGGTATAGCAGCATGGGTGCTACGGGTGCTTTTTAGCATTAAGCGCTAAGACAATTTTTGAGGTAAATATGTTACAAGCCGAACGCTATAAAATCATCTGTAGCCATGTGCAGCAGCAAGGCTCGGCGCTGGTAACTGAGTTATCGGTATTATGCCAGGTTTCGCGAGAAACTATTCGCCGTGACCTGGCGGTGCTGGAAAAAAAGCAAAAACTGATCCGTAGCTTTGGTGGCGCGGTGGCACTGGATGGCCCTGATCTCTCCGTCATTGATATTAAAGAGACCCACTACAGCCTTAATGCTATTGATCGGGCCGAATCCTTCCGTAAACGTACGGAGGAACACCCTGATACTAAAATGAAAATTGCTAAAGCAGCATTACAATTTATCCATCCGGGCGACTGTATTTTACTGGATAACAGTAGCTCTTGCTGGTTTCTGGCACGCCAAATCCCAGACATTGAGATTACCGTCGTCACCAACTCAGTGAAGATTATCCAGGCACTGGCCTGCCGTGACAAAGTGCGCATCATTGGTATTGGCGGTGAGTATTCTGCTCGCCATGATGACTTCCATGGCCCGGTGGCGGAGAATGCTATTCGCAATTTCCAGATCAATACTTTTTTCTTCTCTTGCCAGGGTATTAATCAGGAAAGTGGGGTGCGTGATGGCAACGATATTAACGCCAAGTTAAAACAAGTTATGTTACAAGTTTCGGGCCAAAAAATATTATTGGCCGACTCCAGTAAATTTGACCAGTATGCATTTTGTAAAATATGCATGTTAGATGAAGTCGATATTCTTATTACTAATAGATTAAGTTCGCAAAACTATCGCAGTGACAATCCAAAATTAAATATTATTGAATCAGATAAATAACAAAATTATTCATCGGAATAATAGCGTCAACACC
>NZ_JAZGQE010000420.1:0-892 GCF_048593885.1 Yersinia sp. 1252 StPb PI
TTCGTTGTTCTCGCAGACCATGACTAATTCGTCTGGCTTTGCAGAACGCTGCTGAGTAACTTCTCGCTGTTTTGCGTTAGTTTTCTTTCGCATGTATAATTACCTCTGTAATTGGCTTGCATACCTGATTACCGATGCCCTAACAGTTGACGCTGTTGGGGCATTTTCATTTGGGATATTCATGATTAGAAACGCATTGGCATGATGACGACCGAGGCTTTACTGAATGAACCGGAAAACTCGATGATTGCAGAACCTATCGTGCTGCTAGGCTTGATGCGGATACCGCAATATTTAGGGCTGTAGAGCTTTGCTGCCTTTTCGATATCAGCTAAATAACCAGCGTTGAAGCCAATTTCTGAAACCGGATTATTTTCTTTCGGTATGATTCGTTCTACTTTTGGATACACCCCATCAATAACTTCACATAACCCTATGCAAGCCTTGATGCCATTCTTATCCAGATAAGAAACGACGCCAGTTTCAGTATCGATAACTGCTGTTTTGAACTTGGTAAATCTAGGGCCATTGATTGCAACAATGATGTTCCCTTCCAATCCTTCCGTATCGTGCTCACCGATGAATAACCGATGACCATCTGTTGCAAACAGCTTCTTATCAGGAGCAAAGCAGATCCCGTTTAAGTAATAACGAACATCTTTCTTTGCCTGAAAAATCATTGCGCTTAATAGCGCCTCTTTACTCAGAGTTAAAATCATTTTTAACCTCAAAAGTTGATAGTAAATTGTTTGGAATCCCTGACCTTCTGTTGGGCTTTTTGCTTTTGCGGGTTAATCAACAACCGCATCATCCGAAGTGTCGTTGCTATCTCCCTTGCTTCATTCCCTGCTATTGCCAGAATGTTTTCAGGCTTCTCAATCTCGGCAAACTC
>NZ_JAZGQE010000421.1:0-867 GCF_048593885.1 Yersinia sp. 1252 StPb PI
ACACCAGATATAAACATTTAATTTAAAGTATTCAGGTGGAATTATAATTTCATCTGTAGTCACGGTGACTCAATGATGAGTCATATAATTGTTGTTAATAATAAGGAAATTTAATATGACAGTAACGATCCAATATCAAAGCCAGTTCAGTAATGACACTCTAACCTCTTATACTCAGCAGTGGGCTACCACTCATGGTGATATAAAAGACACGCAGGCGGCAGGATATGCCAAGGACGTTGGCCAATTTTCCGGCGGCGGGTGGTTTAGTGGTACCCAATACTCAATTGGCAGCTCTCACGGCAGTGCTAGTACTGCAATGATTGTAGAAGGGGATTTGCACTATAGTATGAGCCACCATACCTTCTACGGGAAAATGGCAAACTTGGAGTTGGGTGAATACTTGAGCGATAATCCAAGTGGCATTGGTAAACAGCTTGACCAAGTGCAAGTGAAATTGAGTGGCATAGATCTGACCGGTGAATATGACCCTACCAAAACAATGGTAGAAAACCACCAAGGCGATATGCATAAAGCCACCTACGGTTTGATGAGAGGCAATGCAGAACCCTTGTTGGAAATCCTCGCCGCTAAGGGTATTGATGTGAATACCCCACTGAAAGATATGCCTATCGCCAGCCAATTTGACGTTATGGTATCCGATGCACCACTTATTGATACCGTTGGTGTAATTGAAAGCAGTGATATGCTGTTAGCTGCTTAATTAAATAGAACAGCCGGGAAAGGATTTTCTGGTTGATTCTAGCTGCTGTGTAATATGTGTTAGTGTGTTTTTAATAAGTGTAAGTGCCCACTGCCGTACTCTGGTAGATCTGGTTTCTTCTTGGCTGCGGCAGTGGTTAATAT
>NZ_JAZGQE010000422.1:0-856 GCF_048593885.1 Yersinia sp. 1252 StPb PI
ACATCTTGTCAGTTACAAAATAAAACGGTTGATAATATTGTTCTAAGTTGTGATTATACCCATGGCGAAAATAAAGATTTTAATATAAAAATTGGTGAGGGACAGTTTTCTTTAGGAAAAAATGATGGAATTAATCAGGCATTAGATTGTTTATGTAAAAATGACTGGGTTAATTCATCGGACAATTATCAAGACACAAACCTGCACAAGTTACTGAGTTCTTTGGCTGAAACGTCATTGGCAGAAAGGATGATAGGTTTCAACAATGCACTAAAATGTGATCTGCCTGCTGATTATCACCCAACTTTCTGCTTTGAGGGGAATGGTCAATCTGGTGTGAACATGCATTATGAGGTGATCCACAGTGAAAATAACTGTAATCATTTTAAATTGACGGGTGCGTTTTTGTTTGATAAAAACTGTCAATTACGTGATGAAAACCCTTTAATTTCTATTGAATATTTCCCTCAATGCTCTAAGGCGTTAGAAGAAACTCTGGACTCCAGAACGGTAATGCAGGCACTTTTAGATTGGTTAAGGAATTTATTCCATTTGAATGGTTCTGCGTTGGCAAATATTCAATCTGAGGTAGATATAACAGAATATGTCGAGGTGAGTTTTTTAAATAAAAATCAGGTTGGCATTGCTGATGGCATAATGGAAAATAGAGTGAATGAAGAACGAGCAGCACGAGTAGCGCGTGAAGAACAAGCAGATGATATTAAACCATTATTGCGATCCATTATTCAAGATTTTGATGTAGTAATTGAATATATAAACAATGAATTAGGTGAGCGTAGTGATGACGGACTTGAACAAATGCTAGAAAAATTTTCTGACGGTATTGATAAAGATC
>NZ_JAZGQE010000423.1:0-849 GCF_048593885.1 Yersinia sp. 1252 StPb PI
AAGTGCGTCAAGGTCAGTAACTTCGGAATCGTCAGCGTACATGCCATCTGATTCGTTATTAGCCGCTCGTGCGTCTGCCTCTTCTCGGCTTTCTGCGTCAATATAAAAGCTTTGCGATCCGCTGCCGCTGGTGACCGTTGCGGAATAAATGAATCGCTTTAATTCCTTCATTTCAGACATAACTGTTTCCTCAGCAGATTGACTGCCGGTAATGGGGTGGGGGATTAGGCTGCCGAAAGCAGTCGCAGGCATTCTTGGCGTCGCGCTATCAGCTCTTCATTAGTTGAGCAGAACGGCGTGGGGCTGGCTGGCATATGCTCTGGCTTGAGTCGGTATATAATTCCTTTAGCTGAAATCTCTTTGGCCTCCCATCGCTCTTCCGTGAGCAAGTGGCGCATGTTAAGCACATACGTCAGGGGAATGTGTACCGATATCGTCTCGAATCCCTCACCCAATCCCTTGTAGAATGAGTCTTTATAATTCAACGTACACCCGCCAGTTGCACCACCAGACAAACGCCCACGCCCCACGCTGCCAATTGACCGGTGGAATGAGGTTATATATGCATCTGGATGGGCGCGGAGGCAGGCCAGTATTTGTTCTGGCTGCATGGTGGTTACCTGTTTGGGCTATTGGTCAGAAGGGGATATCATCATCAAAGTCCATTGGTGGTTCGTTGTTTTGGTGCGTCGCCTGCTGCTGTCCCTGTGCGTGCTGTTGTCCCCATTGCTGCTGATTTTGCGGCGCTGAACTCTTCCCTGATTCTTGCTGCTGCGGCTTTCCCTGCTTATTGCCAGCTTCGATAAATCCTAATCTGGCATTGTTTAGTTCAAGGGTAATAGACTGTCC
>NZ_JAZGQE010000424.1:0-835 GCF_048593885.1 Yersinia sp. 1252 StPb PI
GCGGGGTTGCGAGTTAGCTTAATGTCGGCGGTGTACATCTCGCCGTTTTTGAACTTGGTTAACCTGGGTAAGTCATGATCGAACGCTGGAACAAAAACGCCACCGGCATTCTTGACCATTTCGATTTGCATATCACCACTCCGATAAGCAAGCGAATAGCACCACAACAATAACTAATGCCATTATCGTTAGTGGTATATTCCCCATATTGTCAGCCATGAACTCCATCGAGCGCCCCTTTCAGTTGCTTCTCAACGGTTTGTATTGTCGTTTGTAACGCATACAAAGCATCTGGTGACCTGTCATCTTGAAGAGGTGTAATCATCAGGAGTTGGGGCATCATGTTTACTGTGTTGATGTATGCGTCGCAGAGTTGGCGGTATTGCTTCTTGGACAGGGTTATTTGTTTATCCATTATTCACTCTCCGGAGCGGCGGGTAGTGTCATCCAGTGAGTTACAGTGATGGGATAAAACTCAACGCCATAATTTTGCTCGGACACTTGAGCGAACCATCCCGGTCCTTTCTTATGGAATTTAATATACTGGCCAACATGCAGATCAACCCCAAAATCAGGAAGCGGCCAGATAAGCACAAATTCATCATTTTCAGGCATCCGGTCACTGCACTTAATCCAACCTTGCGGTATCTCCGGAGAGTTCAACTGTGGGGTGGTGTAGACGATGCGACGGCGGGCGGGGTCGTATTGATTATAAAATCCTTTATCGCAATCATCCCAAACCCATTCAATGCCGTCGAACTGGTCGTTGCATACCCCTGACTGATACTGATAAATAGGCTCAGCCCTCTTTGCAGCTAACGCGATTCGGGCTAGT
>NZ_JAZGQE010000425.1:0-815 GCF_048593885.1 Yersinia sp. 1252 StPb PI
ATATTATTTGTCGATAATAGTTCTACGCCGCGGGCTGTCTGGTTTATTTGATAATTATCAGTCGAGTTTCCCGGATAGATACTTCCTCGGATTAAATTTACTGTTTATGATCGCTCTTATATACTCATTTGATCGGTTTAAATTTACCCGATTACTTTCTGTCATTGCTGTAGTTCCGATGATTTTTTTCGCTAAAAGCGCCTTTGAATTAAATAAACCAGCAACCAAATTCAATACTTCATATACATGGACAAGCGAGTTTTGTTATTCACTAACCGATCGCAACAGTGTGCTAAAAGGTATTTCAGTACCACCACAGGGTTGGCAGATGAATTTAGATCTTGGCTACTTTTCTGAGCTGCAAAAAAATATTTTCAATGAAAAATGCAAGGAATCAGTTTTGTATCAAATCCCATTTTTGGATAAGTTTGAACCACTTTTTCTCGTCCAAAAAAATGATACCGGTAATTCTCAATCGTTAGAGGCAAAATTCACTGGTATATCAAACGGTACTAAAATCGAGGAGCATGATGGCTACGTGCTTGTTGACGTTAATGGTGATGATCCACACATTCTTCTTTCATCTTCATCTCTATATAAAATTGATACTAATCTTAGGGCTAGTGTATTTCTAAATATTAAATCCTCAACGGCCGAAGTTGTTCAGATTTATTATTCAATTAAAGGTAGCCCAGGTTTTAGCGAGCAAGAAAGCATCTTTGTGGATATTGTTCCTGGAGAAAATCCTATTTACATTAATATGAGTAACGTTATTAATCCAAATACTTTACGTATTGATTTTCCAGAAGGTCATG
>NZ_JAZGQE010000426.1:0-806 GCF_048593885.1 Yersinia sp. 1252 StPb PI
ACGGTGGATATCACGGATGCCACCTTGAATCTGGCTGATATCGCGCTGTTTGACCATGCACTGACCGGCACTGGCACACTGAACATTGATACTGCCAATAACATTTTCAATTTTGGTGTTAATACTGGCACGGCATTCGCCGGTACGATTGATATGGAAAACACTGTTTTTGCCCTGAGTGGCGATAATACCAGCACATTGGGCAATGCGTTGTTTGTGGCCTCTGGCGGTACGTTGATGACCGTAGGCAGTGGCAATCAGATACTGGGTAACTTTACCCTAAATGGTGCGACGACAGTATTTGGCTCTGGCAGCTTAATCGTCACTGACACGTTGGCGGTGACGAATAGCAGTACCATTCAAGTTGATCCGGCTCTCACCACTGGTGGGAATTTACTTGATCAGGACACTGGCAGTTCAGCCCAATTAATCAGCAGTAATAATACGCTATCTACACCTGAGTTGGCGCTCCTGACATTACAAGACAGTTTGGGTAATAGCCTGGGTAATGGCACAACTGAAGATATTATTCAGGGGAGCAATATAGTTGCTGAGGCACTTTATAACTACGGATTATCGGGCAATGGCGGTGGCTTAAGTGTGACGTCAAGTCTGACTCAGTTGACGTTACTTTCCGGCCAAAGTTTGACGCTGACGTCACAGGGCGCGGTGAATGCTGATCACACCTTGCTGGCGAAAGTGACTGGTACGGGTAATTTAGCTATTGGCGCTGATAACAGCGAAATGACGCTGAACAATGCCACGAACGATTACACCGGTAGCACATTGGTGAATGGCGGCATCTT
>NZ_JAZGQE010000427.1:0-799 GCF_048593885.1 Yersinia sp. 1252 StPb PI
CTGATAGCAACTATATATCTACCAAAAGTTATTATCAGAAATATTGTGAATAAAAAAATAAAAAACATGTTAAATTCACTACCCTTTTTTATCGATATTACTGCTGCCTGTGTCCAATCAGGAATGACTATAGATAGCGCACTAAGCTATACGGCTAAAAGATTCAAATTAATCAATATTGATTTAAGTTTGATTGTAGAAAAAATAACTAAGCGCGCAGAAATTAATGGGCTAGAGAGTGCGATTAAAGAATTTCAACAACTTTCAACTGAAATAGAAATAAAAATGTTTTGCAGTGCACTACAATACAGTATCAGTTTCGGCTCAACCGTTTATGAACAACTAATAAAACTCTCCCAAGATATGAGAGAAATGCAATTGTTAGTTACAGAAGAGAAAAACAGTAAGCTATCAACAAAACTGACTTTCCCTATGTTTATTTTTATTCTTATTCCTTTTGTTGTGTTAGTTATAGCACCTAGCGTTTTGGAGTTACTCAAATATGTACAAACAATGTAAAAAAACCATTACCACTTCACTTTTAATTTTTATGATAAGTGGTTGCTCCTTGAATAGTGGTATAAGTAATAAAGAGTTTCTATATCGTGAGAGTATCTTGCTAAAAGCAAATAATCATGCCGGATTGATCACTTTATACCGAACAAAATTAAAACAAAAAGAAGATGATACGATAAGGCTAAAACTGGCTAACGCCTACTATCTTACCGGCGACACCAAGTCATCTTTATATTATTTACAACCGATGATTAACAAGCCGAGTGAGTCTATATATATTTTG
>NZ_JAZGQE010000428.1:0-793 GCF_048593885.1 Yersinia sp. 1252 StPb PI
CTACGAACCGGCGATAAATCAAAGAGACCGGTACCGACGCAAGTTGTCCCGCCGACTCCAGTCAAGACAGTGAAGGCAGTGAAAGCGAAAGTGAGAAAGATAATGGAGGCGGCATGAGTGGATATCAGCTTATTTATTGTGACCCACCCTGGCAGTACGGGAACAAGGCCAGCAATGGCGCGGCAATTAATCACTACAGCACGATGTCACTCACCGATTTAAAGCGCCTCCCTGTTTGGTCCCTCGCAGCACCAGATGCAGTTCTCGCCATGTGGTACACCGGCAACTTCAACGATGAAGCCAAGCAGCTCGCTGAAGCGTGGGGCTTTCAGGTTCGCACGATGAAGGGATTTACCTGGGTGAAGCTGAATCAGTTGGCAGAGGACCACATAAACAAGGCGCTGGCAGCCAGTGAGGTTAACGACTTTTACGACTTTCTCGCTCTACTTAACGCTCAATCACGGATGAATGGCGGCAACTACACGCGGGCCAATACGGAAGATGTGCTGATCGCAGTGCGCGGCAATGGCCTTGAACGGCTTAACGCCAGTATCAAACAAGTTGTGTACTCACCACTTGGCGAACATAGCGAAAAGCCGTGGGAAGTGCGCCACCGGCTGGAATTGCTATATGGCGATGTTAAACGCATCGAGTTGTTTTCAAGGAAGGATTTGGATGGGTGGGATACCTGGGGCAATGAGTGCGATCAATCAATCAAACTAATACCTGGCAGTTCGGAGGCAGCATGAACCAACCAAAAGTAACGGAAATATTGATAGGCATATGCTTTGCA
>NZ_JAZGQE010000429.1:0-788 GCF_048593885.1 Yersinia sp. 1252 StPb PI
GTCTAAGGTATTACCAGATGATATTGATACAATAATATGTTGGGAAACACCCGGGAATTTTTTACGAAAGATTTATCCTAGAGCAACACTTATTCATGAGATGCCAGGTTTTTTAAGCCGAGTACCTTATCCAGAATTATTTATTTTAGATGTAAATGGTTTATTTAATGAGTCCTGTCTAAATCAGGATGTAAGCTATTATAATAATCAGGATGAAAGGGGGCATAATTTAATTAACTACATCAGAAATGAGCTGTTAACATTCATTTCTGATAATAATCCTTTCGATAAGTCAGAACTTGACCCTTTGTTCAAATTTGACAAACTAATATTACTTCCGTTACAGGTCACTGACCAATATGCATTTTTATCTGAGAGTGGTTACCAATCTCAGATGGCTTTATTAATTGATGTTTTAATGCAAACACCTTTAAATATAGGTGTTGTTGTGACGCAATATACTACAGCATCAACCTCTGACACTGTAATTAATCCATCTAACTTTAAAAGGTTAAAAGAATTATACCCAAATTTAATTTGGGATGCGAGATTTAGTAAGTTAGATAACATTAGTCAATATCTATTGGCTAGTGTCGATGCAGTCGCAACCGTCTCTTCATCGATTGGAATGCAAGCTCTTTTGTGGAAAAAACCATTAATTTCATTGAGAGACAACTATTTATCAAAAATCGCAAGTTATAAAAACATTAAAGATTATGTAGCGTCAAATAACTCCGTAAATGATATTTTAAATGATAAAATCCTTTCATGGTGCCTAACGTATCACC
>NZ_JAZGQE010000042.1:0-29875 GCF_048593885.1 Yersinia sp. 1252 StPb PI
ATAGATAAGTAATAAAGTCAATTAATCCTCAAATACGATCACTAAAATTGATTGCAGATAGTGTTTTTTTACTGCTATTTTGGATGTTTGTCACATAACAACTGCTCATTTTGTAGGTAGAAAACAGCATCCCCAAAATCTACCTTACCCCCCATAACCAGCGCCCGCAATTCCCACAACTCCGGCTCTATGCCGATTTTTCGTAGGAAACTCAGCACCTGATCTGCTAACTCACCGACCGGCTGATACTGAGCCGCTATGTCTGCTTTTTTCACCTGGCTATTATCAGGCACTTTTCTATCTTGATTACCTTCATTGCGGATACGTTCGGCTAGCTGTCGCCGTTCCTTATGGCCCATATCCTCAAAAAGCTGGCTGGTTTGCTGGTGATAACGTTTTATCTGTTTAGTCGTGGAGTTTTTTGGTAATTTTGGATAACTAAATTCTGCGCCTGGCGGGGTGCTTTCAACCGATTTTGCCGGTTGAGTATCGCTACCGCGTACAGTTATTGACAGAACTCCAAGGGGCGGCGGGCCGCCCTGAACGTCAACAGAAAAATCCGCGTCAGCTTTGATTTTAGGAACAATCTTGTAAGTGGTGGTGCGGGTATAGATAATTGAATTAGAACCTGATTCGGGAGCAAAGACGCCAGTGATCCGGCTGACGTTATCCCCGTAATTGTTGCCATTCTCGGTGATGTCGTAATTGAGCCTAACGCGCAAATCTTTGCGGGCGACTAATGGGCCGCCTTGTGCGAGGGTGTAACCCGCCCAATTGCCTTCATCAGCGGCAACCTGCGCCGGTGATATCTCTGGGAATAAACGCAGCTCCTTATCCCGCAGACGGCGTAATTCACGGTATACCGTGACCGGCGCACCACCTATTTATCTTCTCCCTGTAGCGCAATGGTCGCGTTGAAATCGCCTGAATCCAATAACTGTTCCGCTTTTTCAATCAATAGTTGATGAGTGTTCCGCAATAGTTGTAAGTGTGAACGGCGACCACGGCCAGCTTCTGACTGCCATAAAACCCGCCAGCCTGTTGCATTTTAACCAGCAATGTCCGCATATGGCGCTTAGTGCAGCTAAGCTTGTCGGCTAATTCTTGCAGTGTAATCGTAACCTGTTGCACCCCAACCACGCCCAGTAAGCGTAAATATTGTTGCTCAAGACGTCGACTGACCATAAAAGAGGATCTCTATTGAATGAATCTCAGCAGTTTTTAATATCACCTTTTTAGCTGATAATTTTAGTACAGCAAGGGCTTATCGCCCACCGTCCTTCGGCATGAAAAGCTTGTGCGGGCAGGGCGTAATGACTATTTAAGGTGAGAAGATGACCCGGTATTTAAATAAAGACACCCAAGTGTGTATTTCTCTGGCGGCCAGACCCAGTAACTTTGGTACCCGTTTTCACAACTTTTTGTATGATGCCTTAGACCTCGATTATCTGTATAAGGCTTTTACCACCACTGATCTTGTTGCCGCCATCGGTGGTGTGCGGGCGCTGGGGTTTCGTGGTTGTGCCATCTCAATGCCCTTTAAAGAGGCGGTGATTCCGCTGGTGGATGAGATGGACCCATCAGCTAAAGCTATTAACTCAGTAAATACTCTGGTCAATACCGCAGGCTACCTTAAGGCGTACAACACCGACTATATCGCCATCGCCATGTTGCTTGCGACATATCAGGTGTCATCAAAGCAGGTTTTTGCTTTACGTGGCAGTGGTGGCATGGCAAAAGCAGTGGCTTTTGCATTAAAAAATGCAGGTTTTAAGCAGGGTTATATCATTGCGACAAATGAAGTGACAGGTAAGCAGTTAGCGGATCAATCAGGTTATATTTATCGCCCTGATATGCAGGACGTTCGGGCTAATGTGTTGATTAATGCTACCCCGGTGGGGATGTCGGGGGGGAAGGATGCCGATGCTCTGGCATTTACTCAGGGTGAAATAGATAGTGCGGATATCATTTTTGATGTGGTGGCACTGCCGGCAGTCACCCCACTTATCCGTTACGCTAAAGCACAGCAGAAAACCGTTATTACTGGCGCAGAAGTATTTGCTATTCAGGCGGTTGAGCAATTTGTGCTGTATACGGGGATTCGCCCAGAGCCCGCTTTGTTTGAAAAAGCGGCGGCTTATGCCAGAGGCTGATTATTGAGGTTGAAATCAATAGAATTTGTCGCTCATACTACGCATTCTCCGTTTTATAATGATAAAGGAAATGCGTAATGGCCGAAGAAACGATTTTCAGCAAAATTATCCGCCGTGAAATTCCTGCCGACGTGGTCTACCAGGATGAGCTGGTGACGGCGTTTCGTGATATTGCCCCACAGGCACCCACCCATATCTTAATCATTCCCAACATTCTTATTCCAACTGTGAATGATGTCACCGCAGAACATGAAGCCACACTGGGTCGTATGATTACCGTAGCGGCTAAACTTGCACAACAAGAAGGCATTGCCGAAGAGGGCTATCGCCTGATCATCAACTGTAACCAACATGCCGGGCAAGTGGTCTATCATATTCATATGCACCTGGTTGGTGGTCGTGATCTGGGTTCATTGTTGTCACATAAATAATGATGCTGCATCAATAGCGACATAATGATTGAGTCTAAATGAGGTAAGCCTATGCGCCGTGTTAAGGCGTTTTTATTACCGGTGATGGTGTCGGCGTGTATCGCGACATTATTGGGGTGCAGCAACCCGAAAGGGATTGCAGTAAATAAACAGCAAACCGTGGTAATGGATTCGTCGGTTCTGACGGCAGGTATTTTGGCTTCTCAACCCACAGTATCACTCTCTTCTGGCAATAATGTTGCGCGTTCAGTTATCACGAATAGCCAGAATAAGCCGGTAAGAATCAACTACCGTTTTTATTGGTATGATACCCAGGGCTTAGATGTGCCGCCGCTGGAAGCGCCGCGTTTTGTGATGATAGCACCAGGGGACGATGTCACTATTCAGTCAGTTAATAATAATTTTAATGCGCGCAGTGCACGCCTTCATTTATTTTTATAACCGATTGATTTTCACAATTGGAGTAGGGCAATGAAAAGGTATTTATTTGTGGTTTTGGCAGCGTTAGTGCTGACCGGTTGTCCGTCCCGGACGCCTGTTGCACCAACGACACCGCCCGTCACCATTGAACCGGTAACACCCCCTGTCGTTGAGACACCTCCGCCGGTAGACACCGTGCCGCAGCCACCGAAAGTGCAATCTATCGATTGGGCTATCAGTGTCGAGCCGTTGGTGGCGAAAATGGTGAATAACAACGAAGTGGCGAATGGCAGCATTCTGCTATTGGATAGCGTTAAAAACAACACCAATGGTGCATTGCAAACGGCGAAAGCCACCGCCGCATTACATCAAGTGCTAGCGGCGAATAAAAAGTTTGTTTTGATCTCGCCGCAACAATTAGCCGTTGCTAAGCAAACGCTGGGGCTTTCGGAAGAAGATAGCCTGGGGTCGCGCAGCAAAGCGATTGGTTTGGCCCGCTATGTCGGCGCTCAATATGTGCTGTACAGCGATGTGAGTGGTGATGTGAAGTCGCCAACCATTGAAATGCAATTGATGCAGGCACAATCAGGCGAAATCATTTGGTCAGGTAATGGCCCGGTTCAGCGCTGATCTCTCTCTGTATGCATTCATTGACAGCATAAATCCGGCGATGAAAATCGCCGATTATCACTTTAGTCCGGTCGCGGGGCTAACCGGTGAAAGCTGGCGTATTACAGCACCCAATATTGACTGGTTGGCACGTCAACAATCACTAGCCAAACGTCAGTTGGGGGTGAATCGGCGGCGGGAACGAAAACTGTTACGACACGTGGCAAATCAGCATTTCTCACCGGCCATTATTGCCGCCGATCAGCACTGGTTAGTGGTTAATTGGCTTGAAGGTGACGTTGTCACTAATGAGCAATTTATTGAATTATCAGATAATGGGCAGTTGCCACAGTTATTGGCCCGCCTGCATCATCTGCCCATCAGCGGCTACCGTCTCGACTTGCGCCGTCAGTTAACCCGCTATGGGCAATTGATTGACTCAACGCGCCGCTCACCTGCCTGGTTGCGCCGCCAACATGATTTTCTGCGCCGCCCGCTACCGCAGCCTATTAAGTTGGCGCCGTTGCATATGGATGTCCATCCCGGCAATGTGTTAATGACCCCAACCGGGCTGAAACTGATTGATTGGGAATATGCTGCCGATGGGGATATCGCATTGGATATTGCGGCGCTGTTTCGCAGCAATAACTGGTTATTGCCACAACAACATGCCTTTTTACAGCACTACTGCGCGAGTGAGCAGGGATACCCTGACATCAAACGCTTATCACAGCAGATACAGCGCTGGTTACCGTGGATTGATTACCTGATGCTGATGTGGTTTGAGGTGCGCTGGCAGCAAACGGGTGATGAGACATTTTTACAATGGGCGTCGCCACTGCGCCAGCGGTTTAATTTATCGTTTTAATTCGTAGCGTTACCCAAAGAAATCGGCGTAGCAGCCAGGCAAATCGACCCCCTGTGGCGATCCCGTCCGAGGGGTATTTTATTGAATGAAGTGAGGTTGTTGTGGGACCAGTAATGTTAGACGTCGCCAGCTATGAGCTGGATGCTGAAGAGCGTGAGATTTTAAAACACCCACTGGTGGGCGGTCTGATTTTGTTCAGCCGTAACTTTCATGATGCGGAACAGTTGCGTGAGCTGGTTCGTCAAATCAGGGCGGCCTCTCGTGAGCGTCTGGTGGTGGCCGTTGACCAGGAAGGGGGCCGGGTGCAGCGTTTTCGTGATGGCTTTACTCGCCTGCCTGCGGCCCAGTCGTTTGCCGCTATTAATGATGCAACTACGGCAGCTAAGCTGGCGCAAGAGGCCGGTTGGCTGATGGCGGCCGAGATGATAGCGATGGATATCGATATCAGTTTTGCGCCGGTACTGGATATCGGCCATGTTAGCGCCGCTATTGGTGAGCGCTCTTTCCACAGCGAGCCACAACAGGCTCTGGCAATGGCGGAATGCTTTATCCGAGGCATGACTAGTGCCGGGATGAAGACCACCGGTAAGCATTTCCCCGGTCATGGTGCGGTCACCGCCGACTCCCATAAGGAGACGCCACATGATAATCGACCACTGGCAGAAATCCGCACTCATGATATGGTTATATTTCGCGAGTTGATCGAGCGGCGACTGCTGGATGCCATCATGCCTGCTCACGTGATTTATACTGAAGCTGATGCGCGCCCGGCCAGCGGCTCGGCGTATTGGCTCCAGCAGATATTGCGCCAGGAATTAGGTTTTGATGGCATTATCTTCTCAGATGATTTATCGATGGAAGGTGCTGCGATAATGGGCAGTTACGCCGAGCGCGGGCAGGCTTCGCTGGATGCCGGTTGCGATATGATTTTGGTGTGTAATAACCGCCAGGGTGCCATCAGCGTGCTAGATAACCTGTCTCCGGTCAAAGCGGATCAGGTTGCGCGCTTGTATCATTCTGGGCAGTTTGAGCGTCAATCATTGATGGGGTCATCACGCTGGCAACAGGCGAATAAGGCATTAACTGCACTCAGCGAACGTTGGGATGCACATAAGAGCCAATTGAAATAAGTTAATACTCTAAATAATTCGAGTTGCAGCGGCCTCAACGAGGTGAGGCTCACGGATGGGCCGAGTAGTGAGTGTAGCCAACGCACATGCAGCTTGACGTATGACAAGTATAAGTCGCGAGGATAAATATGATCGTCTATTTACATGGTTTTGATTCCAATAGCCCTGGTAATCACGAGAAAGTCCTGCAACTGCAATTTATCGATCCAGATGTGCGTTTTATCAGTTACAGCACCTTGCATCCTCGACATGATATGCAGCATTTACTGAAAGAAGTGGATAAAGCCATTCAGCAGGGCGGTGATGTCAAACCACTGATTTGTGGTGTTGGTTTAGGCGGGTTTTGGGCCGAGCGCATTGGTTTCCTGTGCGGTATCCGCCAGGTTGCTTTCAACCCGAATCTGTATCCGCAGGACAATATGGGCGGTAAAATCGACCGCCCAGAAGAGTATGTTGATATCGCCAGCAAGTGTATTAATGACTTTCGCGAGAAAAATCGCGATCGTTGCCTGGTGGTGTTGTCTCGTCATGATGAAATGCTTGATAGCCAGCGAACTGCGGGTGACCTACATCCTTATTATGAAATTGTTTGGGACGAGAAACAAAACCACAAGTTTAAGGATCTTTCACCCCATCTTCAGCGCATTAAAGCCTTTAAAACTCTTGGCTAGCGTAAAGTGACTGCTGAGCTTAAAACAGTCGGTTTGTTAAAGATTGGTTAATTGTAAAGCCTATAACGTTCTGCTAACCGGTTTGGGAAAGGGAGTTTAAATCCTTTATCCAGGCCGTTTTGTTGCTTAAAAACGGCAAAATAAGATTTTTCCTCGCTGCAAATAGAAAAATTCTAAACTGTGACTAAACGCTAACTATTTGAATCCTATTCCAGAAAGATTCCCTATGCTGTCACTTTAATCAAAAAAAGTTGATATATATCAATTTTGGTATGACCAAATAACCCTGCATGATATTCTGGCTACAGATTATTGATTTAGCATCAGCGAACCCTATGTTATCTAAGGATATTATTCTTTTACCCTTAGCTAACAATTGGTTCACATTTAGGGGGTCATTTTGACAACGCCGAAGAAGAAAATCGTTATTATTGGTGGTGGTGCCGGCGGTCTTGAGCTGGCGACGAGTCTGGGCCATAAGCTGGGCCGCAGCAAGAAAGCGGATATCGTTCTGGTTGATCGCAACCACAGCCATCTGTGGAAACCGCTGTTACACGAAGTAGCCACGGGTTCTCTTGATGATGGCGTCGATGCGTTGAGCTATCTGGCTCATGCGCGTAACCACCACTTTAACTTCCAGTTAGGTTCCTTAACTGACATTAACCGTGAAACCAAAACCCTCAGTTTGGCTGAGATTTGCGATGAACACGGTGATGTGCTGGTGACCCAACGTGAATTGACCTATGACATTCTGGTCATGGCCTTAGGCAGTACCTCTAACGATTTTGGTACGCCAGGCGTAAAAGAGAACTGCATTTTCCTTGATAACCCGCATCAGGCACACCGTTTCCATAATGAAATGCTGAACCTGTTCCTGAAATATTCAGCGCAACCGGGTGAAAAAGGGAAAGTTAACATTGCGATCGTTGGTGGGGGGGCTACCGGTGTGGAACTCTCTGCAGAACTGCACAATGCGGTGAAACAACTGCATAGCTACGGTTTTGAGGGCTTGGACAATCAAGCACTGAATGTGACGCTGGTGGAAGCTGGCGAGCGGATTCTACCCGCATTACCCCCGCGCATTTCAGCGGCCGCGCATCAGGAATTGATTAAACTCGGCGTGCGCGTGCTGACCAAAACCATGGTGACCAGTGCGGACGAAAAAGGTCTGAACACCAAAGAGGGTGAGTTTATTAACGCTGACCTGATGGTGTGGGCGGCGGGGATCAAAGCACCGGACTTTATGAAAGATATCGCTGGGCTGGAAACCAACCGTATTAATCAATTGGTGGTGGAACCAACACTGCAAACGACGCGTGATGCGAATATCTTTGCTATTGGTGACTGTGCTTCTTGCCCGCAGGCAAGTGGCGGTTTTGTTCCCCCGCGCGCGCAGTCGGCTCACCAGATGGCCAGCCGTTGCTACAGCAATATTCTGGCGTTGCTTAATGAGCAGCCGTTGAAGCCGTATATCTATAAAGACCACGGTTCACTGGTTTCTCTGTCGAAGTTCAGCACTGTGGGTAGCCTAATGGGCAACCTGATGCGCGGTTCAATGATGGTCGAAGGGCGTGTTGCTCGTGTGGTGTATATCTCACTGTATCGTATGCACCAGGTGGCATTACATGGTTATACCAAGACTGGCCTGATGATGCTGGTGGGTGGGATTAATCGGGTTATTCGCCCGCGCTTGAAGTTACACTAATCGCCTTCTCACTTAAACAAACCGCTGCCGTTAATAAAAGGTGGCGGTTTTTGTTTGCTCAATCTCAGGCACTTAACACTAAAAGTGTTCGCCCGTAATGTAAAATTTGCAGCATAAAATTTCGCAGTCGCAAATACCCACAGTCGGATTCCTCCTAAACATATTCATTTACACCTATTATCTGGGTTTTTAGTCCATTTGTCTTATTGCTAGCTCAAACGACTTTGTGCAGACTCCATGGTGTTTACAGACGGCGAGTCACGCACGCCGTATTCCGCTAATCAGAGACAGCCTTTGGTGTCGGAAACTGTCAGATTTTCTGTTTTTACGCTGGAATTCTGGGGCAGAAGATGCGTGGTAACACTTTCAGGAGGATTTCCTGTGAACAAATCAATGTTAGCAGGCGTGGGTATCGGTATTGCGGCCGCTCTGGGAATTGCCGCAGTTGCGAGTATGAATGTTTTCTCTGGCGCGCCGCAATATGCACAAGTTATTGCGGCGACACCGATTAAAGAGACGGTCAAAACGCCTCGACAGGAATGTCGTAATGTAACGGTCACTCACCGTAAACCAGTGCAAGATGAGAATCAGATTGCAGGATCAGTGTTAGGTGCTGTAGCGGGTGGGGTTCTGGGACATCAGGTTGGGGGCGGGCGAGGTAAGGATATCGCTACTGTTGCCGGTGCATTGGCTGGCGGATATGCCGGTAACCGTGTGCAAAGTAATATGCAAGAAAGTGATACCTATACCACCACTCAACAGCGTTGCCAGACTGTCTATGACAAGTCACAAAAAATGCTGGGATATGACGTAACCTACAAAATTGGTGATCAGCAGGGAAAAATTCGTATGGATCGTGATCCAGGTACGCAGATCCCGATCGATAAAAATGGTCAACTAATACTGAACGACCGAGCATAATACAAAATCTGTTGTCCAAGACCTGGTACCAAGAACCCGCGATTTAGTGCTAATTCTGATCGTTTAAACAGAACATGTTTTTGCCGCAAACCCGGCAAAAATTTAAGCGAGTGGCATTAGCATTAACGCGGGTCTCTCATTGCTGAGAAACCCGCATTAACTCGCTGATTAACCTACCCGATGCTGTGCAAAGGCGGCCAACAACTCACTGATAAATTTCAGTCGCTGTGAACGATCAGTTAAATCCTGCATAAACTTCAACTTGGTTGGCCCTTCCAGGCGGTATATCTGTGGCTGGCGCTGTAATAGCCCAATCAGATAGACAGGATCGACTTTGTTCTTATCACTAAATTCAATAAAGCCACCGCGCTCATTACCTTCAATTCGTTTGATGCCCAATTTTTGTGCCTGCTGGCGTAACTCTGCGGTGTGCAACAGATAACGTGCTGGATCGGGCAGTTTGCCAAAACGATCGATTAACTCCACTTTTAGCTCATCAAGTTCCGTCTCATTGCGGGCACTGGCGATACGCTTATAGAATGAAAGCCGAACATTCACATCTGGAATGAAATCTTCTGGCAGCAGCACCGGTATGCGCAATTCAATTTCAGTTTGATTGCTGGTCAAATCTTCCAGAGATGGCTCTCTGCCTTCTTTCAAAGCATCAACCGCGCTTTCCAGCAGCTCCATATAGAGTGAGAAGCCAATGGTGGTCATCTGGCCGCTTTGGTCTTCACCTAACAGTTCACCCGCGCCGCGAATCTCCAGATCATGGGTTGCCAGTGCAAAGCCGGCACCAAGATCTTCCAGTGAGGCAATCGCTTCCAGCCGCTTTTTAGCGTCCGTGGTCATCGCTTTCGGATTCGGCGTCAGTAGGTAAGCATAAGCTTGATGATGTGAACGCCCAACCCGGCCGCGCAATTGGTGTAGCTGCGCCAGGCCAAAGTGATCAGCGCGCTCGATGATAATGGTATTGGCGCTAGGAATATCAATACCTGTTTCGATAATGGTGGTACAGACCAAAACGTTGAAACGCTGATGATGGAAATCATTCATCACCCGCTCCAGATCCCGTTCACGCATCTGGCCGTGACCGATAGCGATGCGTGCCTCAGGAACCAGCTCCGCCAGACGTTGTGTGGCCTTCTCAATATTTTCCACATCGTTGTACAGGTAATAAACCTGCCCACCGCGCAGAACCTCACGCAGGATGGCTTCGCGAATAACCAGGCTGTCGTACTCCCGTACAAAGGTTTTCACTGCCAGGCGCCGCGCCGGTGGGGTGGCAATAATCGACAAGTCGCGCATGCCGCTCATCGCCATATTCAAGGTACGCGGAATCGGTGTGGCTGTTAGGGTCAGAATATCCACATCGGCACGCATCGCTTTGATCCGCTCTTTATGACGAACACCGAAACGATGCTCTTCATCGACAATCAGCAGGCCGAGATCTTGCCAGCGCAGGTCACTTTGCAGCAACTTATGGGTGCCGATAATGATATCGACTTTACCTTCAGCGGCTTGCTCCAGAATCACTTGCTGCTCTTTGGCACTGCGGAAGCGGGACATCATTTCTATCCTGACCGGCCAAGTGGCGAAGCGATCACGGAAGTTATCGAAATGCTGTTGGGCAAGTAGTGTAGTGGGGACCAATACGGCTACTTGCTTATTATTGGCAACCGCGAGGAACGCAGCACGCATTGCCACTTCGGTTTTACCGAAACCAACATCGCCACATACCAGGCGATCCATCGCCAGCGGCCGACACATATCGCTGAGAACCGCATTAATGGCCTGTTCCTGATCTGGCGTGGTTTCAAACGGGAAGCTTTGGCAAAATAACTGGTATTGCTCGTGGTCATGTTTGAATTTAAAGCCAGACTTGGCGGCGCGCTGGGCATAGATATCCAGCAGTTCGGCTGCCACGTCTCGCACTTTCTCGGCCGCTTTTTGTCGTGCCCGCCCCCAGGCTTCTCCGCCCAGTTTATGCAGTGGCGCATTTTCATCAGCACCGCCGGAATAACGGCTAATCAGATGCAAAGATGAGACTGGCACATACAACTTATCTTCACCGGCGTAGGTCAGTATCAGGTATTCAGCTTTGATGCCGCCAGCTTCGAGCGTGGTTAAGCCCAGATAGCGGCCCACGCCATGTTCCAGATGAACCACTGGCTGGCCGGGGCGCAGCTCGGCCAGGTTGCGGATTAGGGTATCGGTATTGATGGTACGCCGATTATCCTGCCGACGGCGGCTGACGCGCTCGCCAAGTAGGTCACTTTCACAAATCAGCGCTAATTGTTTATCGGTATCGAGGAAGCCGCGTTCACTGGCGCCGATCATCAGATAATGACCGGGAGCCGCCACTGGTGGTAACGCTGTAATCAGGCTCGGGCTGATTTTTATCCGGGCCAACAGGTCTTGTAGCGTTTCTCGTCGGCCTTCGCTTTCGACTGAAAACACGATGCTGCCACTGAATGTTTCGATAAAGCGGCGCAGGTTATCCAATGGCGCTTTTTGCTGTGCTTGCACAGCCACATCAGGCAGGGGCTGATAGTGCAAATTGGTATTGGCAGCTTTAGTCGGCAGTGGATCTGTCTTGAACTGGAGCCGAGGCCACTTTTTTAGCTCAGTGAACAGCGAATCAACCCGTAACCAGAGCGTATCGGGTGCCAGCAATGGGCGCATTGGGTCAACACGGCGGCTTTCAAAGCGCTGATTCACATCTAGCCAGAAACGCTCAGCGGAACCCTCCAGATCGCCGGTATTCACCAATAAGGTATTTTCAGGTAAATAACTGAACAGTGAGGGCAACGGTTGGCTAAAGAACAAGGGTTGCCAATATTCGATACCCGCAGGCCAGATGCCTTTACTCACTTGCTGATAGATGTGTTCAGCGTCGCGGCGAACTTCAAATTGTTCACGCCATTGGCTACGGAATAACTCGATTGCGGTTTTGTCTATCGGAAATTCATGCGCAGGCAGGAGGTTTATCTGTTCAACTTCAGACAGCGTGCGCTGCGAATCAACATCAAACACGCGCAGACTGTCAATGTCATCATCAAAGAAATCAATTCGATACGGCTCTTCGCTGCCCATTGGATACAAATCAAGCAATGCCCCACGGGTCGCAAATTCACCATGTTCCATTACCTGATCAACACTGCGGTATCCTGCCTGCTCAAGTTGCGCGCGTAGTTTATCACGCGACAGATGCTGGCCTTTTTTCATCACCAACGCATGGCCGTGTAGGAATTCATGCGGGCATACGCGTTGCATCAGGGTATTAATCGGGAGAATAATAACACCGCGATCCATCGTGGGCAGATGATACAAACACGAAAGGCGCGCTGAAATAATATCCTGATGCGGCGAGAAACTGTCGTAAGGCAGTGTTTCCCAATCGGATAGGGTGCTTACTGGGCGGAGTGAGAATTGTTGCACCTCATCACGCAGGCGCAGGGCCGTTTGCATGTCAGGGGTAATTAACATTACCGGGCCATCATGGCGCTCAATGATTTCCGCACATTCCACCGCGCAGGCTGAGCCAGTCAACTGACCTAATTGACGGGTATCACCAGGCCGCTGCGGCAATGAATAACGATATTGTTGGGACATAAGCAGTTAAACAGTCTCTTAGTTTGTATACCCGCCGCCCTTCAAGAGGCAGAGGTGTTGGCTGCCCTTGCTCACCCCAATCACTTAGTTATCTAAGCGCTTGAGTATTAATGAGCCTTCACCCTATGGGCTAGCATAAATGCTATTCAAATCGGTTGCTTACCGACTTTTTACTTGGGTGCCGCCTACCGGCATGACCAAGTAACAGGGATAGCGTTAACCCATGTTGCCGTTCAGCAGGACAGTATCAGCACAACAGATGACAAATTATCTCGGCGGCTATCCTAGCACGTGAGGGGGCATAGCCACAGACTGGCACCCTGATTTGGAATAAAAGCCAGAGATATATCCAATAGATCTCAAGATGCAGGAAGGCGGCAAGCGAGAAATCCCGATGAGCTTACTAAAGTAAGTGATTCGGGTAAACGAGCGCGGCCAACACACCTGTAACTTGAAATATGAAGGATATAGGCGGTTAATGGTTCCATAAAGGCGTAGTACCCTTTATTATCCTCGATCACTTTGCTTTAGCAACAGGATCTAAACAGATTTCATGTATCAACCTGTCGCACTATTTATTGGTCTGCGTTACATGCGCGGGCGTGCATCTGATCGCTTCGGTCGGTTTGTCTCATGGCTTTCTACTATTGGCATCACGCTTGGCGTGATGGCGCTGATCACGGTACTGTCGGTGATGAATGGTTTTGAGCGTGATTTGCAGAATAATATTTTGGGGCTGATGCCGCAGGCGCTGATTACCACGCCACAAGGTTCTCTCGACCCGAACAAAATCCCCGCCTCAGCATTGAAATCACTGGCTGGTGTTACCGATATTGTGCCGCTGACCACTGCTGATGTGGTGTTGCAGAGTGCACGTAATTTGGCGGCAGGTGTGATGCTGGGTGTTGATCCCGAGCGTCATGAACCACTGGCCGATTATTTGGTTAACGTGCACCTGAAGGATTTACAGCCGGGGAGTTACAATATTATCCTGGGCGAAAAACTGGCGGGCCAGTTGGGTGTTAAACGTGGTGAAACATTGCGTTTGATGGTCCCTAGTGCCAGTCAGTTCACGCCAATGGGGCGCATTCCTAGCCAGCGGCTGTTTAATATCATTGGAACATTCGCCGCAGACAGTGAGGTGGATGGCTACCAAATGCTGGTTAATCAGCAGGATGCATCACGTCTGATGCGTTATCCCGCGGGCAATATTACCGGCTGGCGTCTATTCCTTGCACAACCGCTGTCTGTTGATAGCCTGAGCCAACAGGTGTTGCCAGAAGGCACGGTATGGAAAGATTGGCGTGAGCGTAAAGGTGAGCTGTTCCAGGCGGTGCGTATGGAAAAAAATATGATGGGGTTGCTACTTAGCCTGATTATTGCCGTCGCAGCCTTCAATATTATTACCTCACTGGGTCTGTTAGTGATGGAAAAACAAGGCGAAGTGGCCATTTTGCAAACTCAAGGATTGAGCCGCCGTCAAATTATGCTGGTCTTTATGGTGCAGGGGGCTACCGCTGGGGTAATTGGCGCGTTACTTGGTGCCGGGCTGGGTATTTTACTCGCCAGCCAATTGAACACGATTATCCCGATTCTCGGTTTATTGATTGATGGTGCCACCTTGCCGGTGGAAATTAACCCGGTACAGGTCTCCGTGATTGCTCTGTTGGCGATGGCGATTGCCTTGTTGTCCACGCTTTATCCTTCCTGGCGCGCTGCCGCCGCACAACCTGCCGAGGCTTTACGCTATGAGTAACCATCCATTATTACAGTGTTTAGATTTGTGCAAACGCTATCAGGAAGGGCAATTGCACACTGACGTATTGCGTAATGTGTCGTTCACTATCGAAGCTGGTGAGCTGATGGCGATTGTCGGCAGTTCCGGTTCAGGTAAAAGTACCTTATTGCATCTGTTGGGTGGTCTGGATTCCCCAACCTCCGGCGAGGTTATTTATCAGGGCCGTTCACTGAATCAGCTCTCTTCCACCGCGAAAGCGGAATTACGTAACCGAGAGTTAGGTTTTATCTATCAATTCCACCATTTACTGCCTGATTTTACCGCATTGGAGAATGTCGCAATGCCACTGTTAATCGGTGGAGCCAAACCCGCAGAGGCGCAGGATAAAGCCCGGGCGATGTTGACCGCGGTAGGGTTGGAAAAACGGAGCAAACATCGGCCGTCTGAGTTGTCTGGTGGTGAGCGTCAGCGGGTGGCGATTGCCCGTTCGCTGGTGAACAACCCGTCACTGGTTTTGGCAGATGAACCGACCGGTAACCTAGACCAACGTAATGCTGACAGCATCTTTAATCTGTTAGGTGAATTGAATGTTCGCCAGGGGACGGCATTTTTAGTGGTAACCCACGATTTGCAGTTAGCAAAACGTATGAGCCGCCAGTTGGAAATGCGCGATGGCCAGCTACAGCAACACTTGACACTGGTGGGGGCTGAGTAATGGGTGTGTCGCCACTTTCACTCTTAATCGGCTTACGGTTTAGCCGTGGCCGCCGTCGTGGCGGTATGGTGTCATTAATTTCAGTGATATCTACCTTGGGTATCGCCTTGGGTGTTGCAGTATTGATCGTGGGTCTAAGTGCGATGAATGGCTTCGAACGTGAGCTGAAAGATCGCATTTTGGCCGTGGTACCACACGGCGAAATTGCGGTGGTTAATCAGCCGTTCAGTGGCTGGCCGCAAACCCTGCAACGCATTGAAAAAGTGCCCGGTATCGTAGCGGCCGCCCCTTATATCAATTTCACCGGCCTGATTGAAAATGCCACACAACTGCGTGCAGTTCAGGTTAAAGGTGTTGATCCGCAGGCAGAACAGCGCCTTAGCGCATTACCCAGCTTTGTGCTTGATCATGCTTGGGATAATTTCAAAGCGGGTCAGCAGCAGATTATTTTAGGTAAAGGTCTGGCTGACGCATTAGGTGTGAAACAGGGGTCATGGCTGACAGTAATGATCCCGAATAGTGATCCTGAAATGAAACTGCTGCAACCTAAGCGTATTCGCTTACAGGTCGCCGGTGTTTTTCAGCTCAGTGGCCAGTTGGATCACAGTCTGGCACTGGTTCCTTTAGCTGATGCCCAGCAATATTTGGAAATGGGTGACAGTGTCACTGGTATAGCCATCAAGGTCAATGATGTATACAACGCGAACAAACTGGTGCGAAGTGCCGGTGAAGTGAGCAATGCGTATGTTTATATCAGCAGTTGGATTGGCACTTATGGCTATATGTACCGCGATATCCAGATGATTCGTACCATCATGTACTTGGCCATGGTGCTGGTGATAGGTGTTGCCAGTTTTAATATTGTGTCCACCCTGGTTATGGCTGTTAAAGATAAAAGTAGCGATATAGCCGTGTTACGCACATTAGGGGCCAAAGATGGTCTGATCCGTGCAATCTTTATCTGGTATGGCTTATTAGCCGGACTTATCGGCAGTATCAGCGGGGTGATAGTGGGGGTGATTGTCTCGATGCAATTGACCAACATTATCCGTGGGCTGGAGCGGCTGATTGGTCATCAATTCTTGTCTGGCGATATCTATTTCATTGATTTCCTGCCGTCAGAATTGCACTGGTTTGATGTGGCCTGCGTATTAGCCACCGCGCTGGTGCTGAGTTTAATTGCCAGTTGGTATCCTGCACGTCGCGCAAGTCGTATTGATCCGGCTCGGGTATTAAGCGGGCAATAATTACCCCCGTTATACTTCAAGCCGCATCTGCATTGGCTGCTTTCGTTTACCCCCAGTCACTTGCTTCAGTAAGCGCCTGGGACTTATTCAGTTGCCGTCTTCCTACAGCTCGAATTATTTAGGGTATATAAGGACAATTCTATGTATTACGGTTTTGATATGGGCGGCACCAAGATTGAGTTAGGCGTTTTTGATGCCAATCTGCAACGAATCTGGCATAAACGAGTCCCAACGCCCCGTGAAGATTATCAGCAGTTACTGCAAACTTTGCGTGATTTAACGCTGGAAGCTGATGCATATTGTGGTGTTAAAGGCAGTGTGGGTATTGGTATTCCCGGTTTACCCAATGCCGATGATGGCACAGTATTTACGGCCAATGTGCCATCGGCCATGGGGCAATTATTGCAGGGTGATCTTTCCCACCTG
Organism: Yersinia sp. 1252 StPb PI; assembly: GCF_048593885.1. NCBI lineage: Bacteria > Pseudomonadati > Pseudomonadota > Gammaproteobacteria > Enterobacterales > Yersiniaceae > Yersinia > Yersinia sp. 1252 StPb PI. The sequence continues at coordinate 16,650 of NZ_JAZGQE010000042.1, forward strand.
ATTGAGCGTGAAGTTCGAATCGATAACGATGCTAACTGTTTTGCGCTGTCCGAAGCGTGGGATCCTGAATTTCGCACTTATCCAACCGTTCTGGGGCTAATTCTTGGCACCGGAGTTGGCGGTGGCCTGATTGTTAATGGCAGTATTGTTAGCGGGCGGAATCATATTACCGGCGAATTCGGCCACTTTCGGTTACCGGTAGATGCGTTGGATATTTTAGGCGCAGATATTCCGCGCGTACCCTGTGGTTGCGGCCATAACGGTTGCATAGAGAATTATATCTCAGGGCGTGGTTTTGAATGGATGTATAAGCACTTTAACCAACAATCGCTGCCCGCAACTGAGATTATCGCCAACTATAATGCTGGCGAGCCTAAAGCAGTAGCCCATATTGAGCGCTTTATGGATGTGCTGGCGGTATGTTTGGGTAATTTATTGACGATGCTTGATCCACATCTGGTTGTCATTGGTGGCGGGCTATCTAATTTTGACAAGATTTATCAGGAACTACCAAAACGCTTACCCCAGTATTTATTGCGAGTGGCGCGATTGCCACGCATTGAAAAAGCGCGTTATGGTGATGCGGGCGGCGTTCGTGGCGCTGCGTTTCTGCATTTGAGTGAATAATAGTCGTCACAAGCTATAGAGTCGTCACAAACAATAACGATATCCAATATAGAGGCAAAAGTTATGCGTATTCGCCATCGGCTATGTCGGTTTCGCAAGAATAAGCATTTGCGGCATCAACGTTTTCGCTCCCGTATCTTTCATCGGGACAGTGCTGCTACATCAGAAATGAAGAAACCGTTTGTGGTGGTGCTTACCGGTGCGGGGATTTCTGCTGAGTCAGGTATCCGTACTTTCCGTGCCGCAGATGGCCTATGGGAAGAGCATCAGGTGGAAGATGTTGCAACGCCGGAAGGGTATCGTCGCGACCCTGAGTTAGTTCAAGCTTTTTATAATGCTCGTCGCCGTCAATTGCAGCAGCCAGAAATTGCACCCAATGCGGCGCATCAGGCGCTGGCAGATTTGGAAGCGGTGCTGGGTGATAACTTTGTTCTGATTACCCAGAATATTGATAATTTGCATGAAAGGGCAGGCAGTAAGCGTGTTATCCATATGCACGGTGAATTGCTGAAGGTGCGTTGCACGCAGTCTGGCCAGGTATTAGATTGGCCGGGAGATCTCTCGGCTGACGAGCGTTGTCATTGCTGCCAGTTCCCATCCCCTTTGCGACCTCATATTGTGTGGTTTGGTGAAATGCCGATGGGGATGGATGATATCTATCAGGCGCTGGCTGAGGCTGATTTCTTTATCTCGATAGGAACTTCAGGCCACGTCTATCCAGCGGCTGGGTTTGTCCATGAGTCACGTTTGCACGGTGCTCATACCGTTGAATTGAATCTGGAACCCAGTCAGGTAGAAAGCCAGTTTGATGAAAAACATTATGGTTTGGCCAGTAAAGTAGTACCTGAATATGTGCGTGAGTTTTTGACTACCCGGGGCGAGAATCGTCAGGGTGATAGCAGTAATTAGCCAAAATGGCGTATAAATAAACGATAGTCCCTGCGGGTTGATGAATAAATCACCCTGCGGGGTTTTAGCATCCCACCTTATTATTCTGGCTTAAGTTTGCCTAAAGCTGACTTGACGCAATATTTGATCACGATCACTTCCCCATAATGATATTCACTATTATGAGGGTGGGAACCATGGACAAATTACTCGACCGCTTTTTCAACTATGTCTCTTTTGATACACAAGCAAAAGCCAATGTAAAATCCGTGCCGAGCACTGAGGGGCAGCACAAGCTTGCGCTGGCATTACAGCATGAGTTGCAGGCGCTGGGGTTTTCTCAGGTTACCTTGAGTGATCACAGTTGTGTAATGGCAACATTACCTGCAAATGTCTCTTGGCCGGTCCCCACTATTGGTTTTATTGCACATCTCGATACGTCACCTGATTTTTCGGGCAAAAATGTTAATCCACAGATTGTAGAAAGTTACCGTGGTGGGGATATTGCCTTGGGGATAGGCGACGAGGTGTTGTCACCAGTCATGTTTCCGGTATTACACCAGCTACTCGGCCACACATTAATTACCACTGATGGTAAAACCTTGCTGGGGGCCGATGATAAAGCCGGTATTGCCGAAATTATTACTGCAATGGTGCGGTTAAAGCACAGTAATGTGCCTCACGGCGATATCCGCATTGCATTCACTCCCGATGAAGAGGTTGGCAAAGGTGCACGCTTCTTTAATGTGGACGAGTTTGATGCCCAGTGGGCTTATACCGTTGATGGTGGTGGTGTTGGCGAGTTAGAGTTTGAAAACTTTAATGCGGCGTCAGTAACGATCAAGATTGTCGGTAATAATGTCCACCCAGGCAGTGCCAAAGGGGTAATGGTAAATGCGTTATCACTGGCGACCCGTTTCCATCAGGAACTTCCTGCGAATGAAACTCCTGAATGTACAGATGGTTACGAGGGTTTTTATCATCTGCAAAGTATTAAAGGCACTGTCGAGCGGGCAGAAATGCACTATATAGTACGTGATTTCAACCGTGATGGTTTTGAAGCCCGTAAGAAGAATATGGTGGATATTGCTAAGCGGGTTGGTAAAGGTTTGCATCGTGACTGCTACATCGAAATCGTTATGGATGACAGTTATTACAATATGCGTGAACATATAATCAAGCACCCGCATATCATCGAGTTAGCACAGCAGGCGATGCGTGATTGCGATATCGCGCCCGTCATGAAGCCAATACGGGGAGGCACTGATGGCGCGCAGTTATCTTTCCTCGGATTACCTTGTCCCAATATCTTTACTGGTGGCTATAATTATCATGGTAAACATGAATTTATTACGCTGGAAGGGATGGAGAAGGCGGTTGCAGTAATCATGCGGATTTCTGAACTAACCGCAGCACGAGCTAAAGCGTCATAAATTGCCTGCTACCTGCTTAACAGCCTATAACAAACGCCCCGTAAATGGGGCGTTTTGTATCATATATCACAGAGATTAGTCGTTGAAATACCAATAACCGCTATTAACCAGTTCCGCCAGCAGTGCCAGGAACGCCGGGTCTTCCAATGCATTACCAAGTTGTTGAGCATCCACACTGAAATGTTGACACAAAGCATTGGCAGCACTCATATGCGGCGTATCAATCAGTTCACCGTTAACAAAGCAGCTATCACCAATACGTAAAGCGCGCAGGCCACTAAGGCGGCGTAATGCCTCACCTTGTTGTAGCAAATCATAGATCTCACTGGCCTGATAAGGTGGTTCAGGTGGTGCAACATCCAGCTCATGACGTGATTGAGAAGTAAACTCACCAAACCAGTTTTGGAAATGCTCGGGTTGCTGGAGTAAATCCAACATCATTGCCCGCAGCTTATCGACTTCATGTGGCAAAATATCTGCTGGCTGGTCACGCAGTTGCAAATCAGGATCACTGTAACGGTAGCTCCCCAATTCACGCGAAAGGATATAATCGGCAAAGCCACTGACTAATTCACGGCCATTTGGCGCGCGGAAACCTACTGAATAATTCAATGCATTTTCAAGTGCATAGCCTTCATGGGGGAAACCCGGTGGAATGTAGAGAATATCGCCCGGCTCCATTTCCTCATCAATGATGGCATCAAAGGGAGCGACTTGTAGCAAGTCAGGGTGTGGGCAATGCTGCTTCATTTCAGTTTTTTCACCCACTCGCCAGCGGCGGCGGCCAGTCCCCTGAATGATAAAGACATCATATTGATCAAAGTGTGGGCCAACACCGCCACCGGGTACGGAGAAGGAGATCATCAAATCATCCATACGCCAGTCAGATAGTTGGCGGAAGGGGCGCATTAATGCAGCGGCAGGCTCATGCCAATGGTCAACAGCTTGAACCAGCAGCGACCAGTTGGTTTCACCTAAGTGATCAAAACTCTCAAACGGGCCGTGACTCACTTGCCAACGACCATCTTCATGGCTTACCAAGCGGCTGTCGACTTCATTTTCCATAGCTAGCCCAGCAAGTTCATCCGGCGAGAGCGGGTCTATAAAGTTTTTAAAACCGCGTTTGAGGATAACGGGGCGTTTCTGCCAGTAACGTTGCAGAAAGTCAGGCCAATCGAGACAGAGTTGGTAATCCATGTTTATTCCAGAATAGGAGGGAATTTGCTTGTGATTATAACGGAAGCCAGCCTTTAGTATCAGGGGCTGGCAGGCAAATTTTGTTAATCATCGTGATAATCATGTTGCTGGCCAAAAGTCACCATCATTTTGGCTCCACCCAGGGGGCTTTCAGTGATGGAAATCTCACCTTGATACTGTTCAATAATTTCGGCGGCCACGGATAGCCCCAGCCCTTGTCCAGGGCGCAAAGTATCAACTCGCTGGCCGCGCTGGAAAATCAGCAACCGCTTACTTTCAGGAATACCCGGTCCATCATCATCTACCACAATAGTTAGCTGTTTTTCAGAGTGTAGGGCGGTAATTTCAACGAATTCAAGACAATACTTGCAAGCGTTATCCAGTACGTTGCCCATCACTTCCATAAAGTCATTTTTATCACCAAGGAAGGTGACTTCAGGTGAGATATCCAGCGTCAGTACTACGCCTTTACGCTGATAGACTTTATTCAGTGCACTGCACAAGCTGTCTAACAGCGCCGGTACTGAGTGGATTTCCCGGACCAGTACATTATGTTCGGAACGCATACTGGCGCGGTGCAGGTAATAGCCAATTTGCTGAGAGATACGGCTTATCTGCTCTAGCATGATAGGTTCGACCTCTTCGATGGTCGTCTGCTTGCCGGTACGTAAAGAACGCAGGGTGGTCTGTAATACCGCCAGTGGGGTCTTAAGGCTGTGGGTGAGATCCGACAAGGTTGTGCGATACTTGGTATAACGTTGACGCTCATTGGTGAGCAGAATATTGAGGTTTCGAACTAAGCTCTGCAATTCACGCGGTGGATTTTCATCCAGTTGTTCGCGTTCACCTTTTTCCAACTGACTGATCTGACTGACCAGTGCTTTAATTGGCCGCAGGCTCCAGTAGGCCGCCAGCCACAGTAAGGGAACCACTAACAGCAAATTAGCCAGTAACACATAGCTAAACCAGTTCCACACCAAGTCAGAACGTTGTAACTCCTGCGGGATAGTATCTACGACCACAATGGTGAGCTGTGGTAAGCGTGAGGTAGCAGGATAAGTATTGACGGAGATGGAGTGCGTTAGGGCGCTGTTATCAGTATCGTCATATTTTTTGAGCTGGTCTTGGGCTTTGGGGTTATCACCCAACATCATGCTACTGATGTGTGTCCCGGTATCCAGCTCGTAGAAGCCGGGTTTTTGTAGCCAACTTTTTTCGATATGAGACTCAAGCTCGGGCACATGGCGCTGACGCCACAAAATATTGCCGTCTTTGTCATAAATCAGCACCAATGTTGGGATGTTCAGTTCAAGTTCAGGGGGAACCGAAATACTCAGTTTATTATCATGCCACTGAGCCAAACTGAAAAATAAGTTACTTTCACCACGATGGGCGCTGAAGGTATTTTTATCAAAGCTGACAATGTACCCAACCACGGCAACCATGCCATAAGATAACGACAGCGCTAAAATGACACCTGCTGTCGCCATAAGAAAACGCGCACGAAGAGAGAACGGTTTGCTATTTTTCCTGAACATAGTGTCTAGCTGGCGTCAAAACGGTATCCCTGACCTCGGATGGTCGTAATCACTTCGCCTTCATGTTCTGCCAGTAGCTTTTTACGCAAACGGCCCATTAATACATCGATGGTGTGGCTCTCACGTAGTTCTGCATCAGGATAGAGTTGCAGCATGAGCGTATCTTTGCTGACCACTTTACCGGCATTACGAATAAGGGTCTCGATGATAGTGTATTCAAAGGCTGTCAGTTTAATCTGTTGCTGATTGACACACAACTCTCGGCGCGAGAGGTCAATCTGAAACGGAGGGAATTCAATTACCTGAGATGCTAAACCAATATTGCGGCGCATCAACGCCTGCATCCGTGCGATGACTTCTTCGAGATGAAAGGGCTTAGTCACGTAATCGTCGGCACCTGCTTCCAGCACGGCGACTTTATCTTGCCAGCTTTCCCGTGCCGTGAGCACCAGAATAGGTAAGTTTGTTTGATGACTGCGCCAGCGACGAATAAGACTTAAGCCATCTTCCCCGGGAAGGCCGAGATCAATAATCGCGATATCCGGGGCATGCTCTTGCAAGAAATAGTCTGCTTCTTTAGCATCTTCCGCCGCATCAACCTGATGGCCCATTTCACGCATTTGCACCGTAAGATGGTGACGCAATAAAGCATTATCTTCCACAACCAGAACCCGCATACCACATTCCTCGATAAGACTTAACCGGGTAACTCAATATTACCCGGTAAGTAAACAATTAAAACCAACGACTTAGAAGTTATAACGTAAACCTGCTTGCATTGCTTGATCACTCACTTTCCAGTTATGGTAGGTGTAACCTACTTCCGCTGCAAGGCTCTGTGTTAAGGCGTAGCTCGTCGTAATTCGCGCTTCATGGAATGCCCGGTGGTCATAATTTGCCAGGCGATAAGCAACATCCATACCGATACTTTGCGTGAGTTTGCTCTTAATACCTATTTCACCGGTAGCGCTATTGTAGGTATTGGTTTTTTTACCGTCTTTGCTGGCATCAAATACCATCGCATGGCGGCTGCCACCCACTAAGCTATAAAAATCGATATTAGGTGAAAAAGCAAAGTGGTACCCCAAGCCGAGCACTGCTTGTGCAAGGCCGCGATCGTTATTGGCAATACTGTTCAGGCGGGCATCAATAAAAAGATCATTATCAAATCCATAGCCACCATTCAGATAAATGCCGCCCATCTCGCGATTACCAGTCTGGCTATACTTTTTTTGGTCAAACTGTTTATCAAAACGGGCATTATTGCTGATGGCACCATATTGCAGGCCACCTGCAACATAAGTGTAATCACCCGCTATTGCGGCTGTACAGGTGCCCATCAGGGCGAGAGATAATAAGGTTTGCTTCAACATATAATAATAGCTCCTGCAATTGTAACGTCCTTTTGGCATCGCGGGTATTATCGATGATAACGGCTAAACCGTTGCTAAACAGGGGAGAGTACGCGGGAAAATAAGAGAAATCAGGGGGATAATACAGGTGGCATAGGGCTACCACCTGTATTAGGGATTAAAAAATTACTTTAATTCATCGACCATAGTGGCTGCCCGGCCAATATAATTAGCGGGCGTCATTGCTTTCAACCGGGTTTTTTCTTCTTCCGGTAAGGCAAGGCCATCGATAAATGCCTGCATGCCTGCGGCATCTACCCGCTTGCCACGGGTGAGTTCTTTTAGTTTTTCATACGGTTTTTCAATGCCATAACGGCGCATTACGGTTTGGATCGGCTCAGCCAGAACTTCCCAGTTGTGATCAAGCTCATCCAGTAGGTGCGCTTCGTTGACTTCCAACTTGCTAATGCCTTTCATTGTCGCCTGATAGGCTATCAACGCATAGCCTAAACCAACACCCAAATTACGGAGCACTGTGGAGTCAGTCAGGTCGCGCTGCCAGCGGGAAACCGGTAATTTACTGGCCAGATGTCCGAGCACTGCATTGGACATGCCCAAATTGCCTTCGGAGTTTTCGAAATCAATGGGGTTTACTTTATGGGGCATGGTGCTTGAACCGATTTCACCGGCGATAGTTTTTTGTTTGAAATGATTTAGGGCAACGTAGCCCCAAATATCACGGTCAAAATCGATCAGGATAGTATTGAAACGGGCAACACAATCAAACAGTTCGGCAATGTAGTCATGAGGTTCAATTTGCGTGGTGTATGGGTTCCAGTTGATCCCCAGCGACGTGACAAAACTTTCGCTGAACTGATGCCAGTCCACTTCAGGATAAGCAACGATGTGAGCATTATAGTTACCTACTGCACCGTTGATTTTACCCAGAATTTCCACTTGTGACAGTTGACGGAACTGGCGCTCCATACGGTAAGCAACGTTAGCCAGTTCTTTCCCGATAGTTGAAGGTGTGGCTGGCTGACCATGGGTACGGGACAGCAGTGGCAAATCACGGTACTGGTGGGCCAGCGCTTTAATTGAATCAATAATCTGCCGCCACATTGGCAATACCACATCCTGACGGGCGGTTTGCAACATTAAGGCGTGGGATAAGTTATTGATATCCTCTGAAGTACAAGCAAAGTGAATAAATTCTGACACTGCGTGCAATGCCGGAACACTCGCTACTTTTTCTTTCAGGAAATACTCAACAGCTTTCACATCATGATTGGTCGTGCGCTCAATGGTTTTGATGCGCTGTGCATCTTGTTCGTTGAACTGTTGCACGATCTTATCAAGGTAAGCGTTTGCGTCGGCATCAAAAGCCGGAACTTCTTTGATCTCTGCGCAGGCGGCCAGTTTTTGCAGCCAACGTACTTCGACCTGCACGCGGAATTTCAGCAAACCGAATTCGCTAAAGATTGGGCGCAGTGCGCTGACTTTGTCGCCGTAGCGACCATCAATAGGTGAAACGGCGGTCAGTGAGGATAATTCCATCGGTGGCAACTCCAATTACTTTGGTATGGTTCAATTATGAGCAAGAATACTCTGTGCCTGTTTAAAAAGACGATTTCGCGAAAACATTAACTGCAAGCGGCTTCCACCGACTTGTTGCCAAAGCACGGCTGAGCGAATTCCCGCCAGCAGGGCGGCACGAACTTTTGCCTGCACCAGCGTGCTTTGTAAAATAGCGGGTGAACCGGTAACCTGAATGCGTGGGCCGAGAGGGCTGATGACATCAGTATAAATGGATGCCAGTGAACTCATCATTGTTTCTGATTCAAGATCGAAATGTGCCAGTTGGCGATCAAGCTGATTGATTCGGTCACCCAATGTATTCATGGCAGGCTTATTGCCATTGAGCTTGCGTTCTAACACCATTAAGCTGAGGGTATAGCGGGTCAATTCTGCTGCTGGCCCCTGACGATTGGCATTTAAGACCGTTTGCAGCGTCTCCAATCCCATTTTCAGCGATTGCTCATTACCGCCGTACACCGCAAGTGTTGACGGTGGGTCGGTCTGTAGTAGCCCGCCCAAGATGGTGTTCAATGCCTCATTATCGCACTGGCCTTCATGAGCCAGTTGCTGAACCAAGCGAGCGGACTGGCAGATCCCTGCCAGTGCCAGCGTAATGTCATAATAATTCTTCGCCACGGTCACTCCTGTAAACGTTCTGGTTCATTGCTGGGCTGATTTAGTTTGTTACTACGTCAGTCAGTGGATAACGCTCTTCAATGATACCGCCGCCAAGGCAGACTTCACCTTGATAGAATACAGCGGACTGACCCGGTGTTACTGCGGCAACCGGGCTATCGAATCTGACCTCGATACGCTCATCATCCAGCGGGGTGACGGTGCAGGGAATATCCTGCTGACGGTAGCGTGTTTTCACCACACACTGAAAAGCGGCGGTTATCGGTTGACGGTCAACCCAATGCAACTGTTGGGCTATCAGGCCGACTGACATTAACCGTGGATGCTCATGTCCTTGCGCCACGAGCAAGATGTTATTGGCGACATCTTTATCTACCACATACCATGGGTCATCACCGCCATCTTTGGTGCCACCGATACCCAGCCCTTTACGTTGCCCCAAGGTGTGATACATCAACCCCTGATGCTCGCCCATATGCTGACCGTCAACAGTCATGATAGGGCCGGGTTGTGCGGGCAGATAACGCCCCAAGAAATCACGGAATTTGCGCTCACCGATAAAGCAGATGCCGGTGGAGTCTTTTTTCTTGGCGGTGACCAGATCAAGTTGCTCGGCGATACGGCGCACTTCGGGTTTTTCCAGTTCGCCGACCGGGAACAGGCTTTGGGCCAGTTGGTCGTGGCTTAATGTATAGAGGAAGTAACTTTGATCTTTATTGCCATCCAGACCACGTAGTAAACGGCTTTTGCCATCGACATCCTGGCGGCGAACATAGTGGCCAGTGGCAATATAGTCAGCCCCTAAGTCTTCGGCGGCAAACTCAAGGAAAGCTTTAAATTTGATCTCTTTATTACACAGAATATCAGGGTTAGGTGTGCGCCCGGCTTTATATTCTTCCAGGAACAATTCGAACACGTTATCCCAATATTCTGCGGCAAAATTGACGGTGTGCAACTCCATGCCCAGTTTGTCGCATACTGCTTGCGCATCGGCCAAATCGGTCGCTGCTGAGCAATACTCTTCGCCATCATCCTCTTCCCAATTCTTCATGAATAAACCGGCAACTTGGTAACCCTGTTGCTGAAGCAGGTAGGCGGAAACGGAAGAGTCGACACCGCCGGACATACCGACGATTACTTTTTTCTGGCTATTATCTGACATGGGAGTCTCACTAACGTAAATACCTAAGCTTCTGATAGAGACCAAGGCGGATAGCACTATCCGAACACTTTATCGCCACGGGCAAGGCATTATAAAAACAAGCGCCGGATTTTATCACGTTGACCGCTTGGCTGCATTCTAGATTCGCGCTCTCGACGAAATTACCTGAGTAAATCAACGCTACCTTTTATAAAGGCCAGTTAAAAGAACCAACCAGATCAAGGGAATAACGTTCGGGTTGTTGGTAACAGCGGATACTCTCGGCCACTAATGGTGAACGTAAATTGGCTGATTGCAGTATTTCATCAGCAAAGAGCCACCGACAGCAATCAATATCACTATCATGAGGATGGGTGGGTAAGGGGGCCAGCAGTTCAATAACGAAAGCGAAGCGCAAAAATGGGGTCTTGTCCGGGGCTATCCATTGATGCATTCGCAGAAACGATTGCGGTGTGGCGCGAATTCCGGTCTCTTCCCACAACTCTCTCTCTGCGGCTTGCAACAGAGTTTCATCGGCTTCCAAATGTCCAGCCGGTTGATTCCATAGTTTTTTGCCATTAATCATCTCTTCGACAACTAAGAATTTCCCTTGAGCGTGCACAACACAAGCGACAGTTACATGGGGCTTAAACATGGTTAATCTCCTTCCATTCGCCGGGCTGTAGGTCGGCAAGGCTTAAATTTCCTACACTAAACCGTATCAGACGCAGGGTAGGGAAGCCAATATGGGCCGTCATTCTGCGCACTTGCCGATTACGACCTTCGTAAAGTGTGATCTGTAGCCAGCAGGTGGGACTATTTTTGCGCTCTCTGATCGGGGGCACCCGCGGCCATAGCCAGTCAGGTTCATTAACCAACTCAGCCCCTGCGGGTAAGGTAGGGCCATCTTTTAAGGTGACACCACGGCGTAATTGGCCGAGAGCATCATCGCCAGGTATTCCTTCTACTTGTACAAAATAGATTTTACCTGTTTTCTCGCCTGGTTGGGTGAGTTTGGCTTGCAACTTGCCATCATTGGTTAATACCAGTAAACCTTCACTGTCACGATCGAGTCTGCCTGCGGCATAAACGTCGTTAAAGGGGATAAATTCCTTCAATGTGCTACGGCCAGACTCATCGGTAAATTGTGGCAAGACATCGAAAGGTTTGTTGAATAACAGCACTCTCCTTGGGCCGACAGGCTTTACCCGTTTGGCCGGTGTCTTGGTGCTGAATCGGTTAACTTTGTGATTTTTAACAGAGAATTTATTCATGTTTATTGCGATTCCGAATGATTAGCGCATTATACCTCAATCCGTTTCGGATTGGCGTGGAACGAATATTCAAGTAGTATTGACACGAATCTTACAAGGCATTAACAAAATTGCGCTGAAGGAGAAGGTTGATGGAAAGCAAAGTAGTTGTTCCGGCAGAAGGTAAGAAAATTACTGTCGATGCTCAGGGTAAACTGGTTGTTCCGCATAATCCGATCATTCCATTTATTGAAGGTGATGGTATCGGCGTTGATGTGACCCCTGCCATGATCCACGTGGTAGATGCCGCGGTTAAGAAAGCCTATAAAGGTGAGCGTAAAATCTCCTGGATGGAAATCTACACCGGTGAGAAGTCAACGTATGTTTATGGCAAAGATGTTTGGTTGCCAGAAGAAACATTGGATCTGATTCGTGAGTACCGCGTGGCGATTAAAGGCCCATTGACTACCCCGGTCGGTGGCGGTATTCGTTCGTTGAACGTTGCTTTGCGCCAACAACTTGATCTGTATGTGTGCCTGCGTCCGGTGCGTTATTACGAAGGGACCCCAAGCCCGGTAAAACACCCTGAATTGACCAATATGGTGATTTTCCGCGAAAATGCTGAAGATATCTATGCTGGAATCGAATGGAAAGCCGGTTCACCAGAAGCTGAAAAAGTGATTAAGTTCCTGCGTGAAGAGATGGGTGTGAAGAAAATCCGTTTCCCTGAACAATGCGGTATTGGTATCAAACCTTGTTCAGAAGAAGGGACTAAGCGCTTGGTTCGTGCGGCAATTGAGTATGCAATTACCAACGATCGTGAATCAGTAACTCTGGTTCATAAAGGCAACATTATGAAATTCACCGAAGGTGCCTTTAAAGACTGGGGTTACCAGTTAGCACGTGAGGAATTTGGTGGTGAGCTGATCGATGGCGGTCCTTGGGTTAAAATCAAGAACCCGAATAATGGCAAAGAGATCATTATCAAAGATGTGATTGCTGATGCCTTCCTGCAACAAATTCTGCTGCGTCCTGCTGAATATGATGTTATCGCCTGTATGAACCTGAATGGTGATTACATCTCTGACGCCTTGGCTGCTCAGGTTGGCGGTATCGGTATTGCTCCGGGAGCCAACATTGGTGATGATTGTGCTTTGTTTGAGGCCACTCACGGCACTGCACCAAAATATGCTGGTCAGGATAAAGTGAACCCAGGCTCAATCATTCTGTCCGCAGAAATGATGCTACGTCATATGGGTTGGTTCGAAGCGGCTGATTTGATTATCAAAGGCACCGAAGGCGCAATTCAGGCCAAGACCGTGACTTATGATTTCGAACGTCTGATGGATGGCGCTAAACTGCGCAAATGTAGCGAGTTTGGTCAAGACATCATCGACAACATGTAAATTGTTGAGCAGAACAAAGCCTCGCGGGAGTTTAAGCTGCCGTGAGGCTTTTTTTATCCCAAGAAGGGACGAAGTTGGTTGCTTAAATATCTATTAGTACAGATTTATCTCTTATTTGTTATTAAATTGTTACTCACCGCTCAAGCTGTTCTTGCGGTAGGAATATATGAAGAAAAT
>NZ_JAZGQE010000430.1:0-782 GCF_048593885.1 Yersinia sp. 1252 StPb PI
AGTATGAAGACGAGACAACGGTTGATGACTTTGGTGACTTTCCACTAATTAGCCGAGAGCAATCACTGATAGCCCAACTGGAAGCGGCACAGAAAAAAGTGAATGACCTTGAGCTTGCTGATTACAAGTTCTGGCATGGTGCGGCCTGTGATAATCATCAAAAGGTTCTCAAGTTGGAGGCAGCGTTATCAGCGGCAAACGAGAAACTACTCAAACCGGTCAAACTGCCAAAAACAAACGGTTATTGGGATGCTGAAGAACAGGCGTTTGAAAGAGGTATTCAATTAGCTCGTCAAGAAATTCGCATTGCCGGATTCCGTGTGGAAGGTGATGAATAATGACTATCTTCATGGAATTGCGTTGTGAAAAACGCGGCGAAGGTCGCAATGAGAATAACAATCGCTGTTGGTCGGATGACAATGACGGCCCTCATTCACATGGCTGGGATTCTAAAAAAGGTGCCGCTGATTGCTATTCCGAGATTGCAAAACAAGCAACAGATTCAGGATGGGTAAAGCTCAAGGAGGGCTGGGTATGTCCTAACTGTCTGAAGCATGAAGCCAGCTTGGTAGAGGGGAATGCAGATGCTGAGTGAAGCAGAATTAAATTTATCAACTGATGCGCTCACTGTAGAGCAAGCAATCGAACATGCGTTAGCTGTCTATGAGCAAAATGATTGCAACATGTGCGGTCGTCAGCATAAGCAATTAGCGACCTGGCTTACTGAACTGCTATCACTGCGTGAACAACTTGCAGAGTTGAAAGCGTTGCCGCCGATAGGT
>NZ_JAZGQE010000431.1:0-781 GCF_048593885.1 Yersinia sp. 1252 StPb PI
TATCAGCAATTGGATTCGGACTGTCTATGGGACAATTTAGTTTTTCCGTATTGCTTATGAACCTAATAATATTGATTAATTATATGATATTTTTCCGAAAAGGGGATTCACTTGATGAACTTTCCCTTCGTGAAAATATTAAAAAAAGTATGGGCACCACAGGTACTCAACTGTATATCATTGCGTTAATCTTGCTAACATTCACTTGCGGCATAGAGGAAACAGCAAGTGTTTGGGGGGCTATCTATATGAATGGTTACTATCAAGTTCCATCTGTTATTTCAGGTTTGCCTTATTTAGCATGTCAGGTATCAATGGTTATAGGGCGAGGATTTGGTGATTACCTGACCAATAAATTGGGTAATATCCCAGTATTAAGATACGGAATTCTAATGGCAGCATTGGGAATCTTAATTGTGATAACTATTCATTCACCAATTGTTTCAATATTAGGTTTTTCACTAATCGGATTAGGGATGTCAGTGGTATTCCCATTAACAATTTCATTTATTGGCCAAATACCCAATATAAACTCGACGAGTGGAGTCGCATTCGCAACTTGGATATCAAGAGTTGGCCTACTTATATTTCCACCGTTAATAGGGATGTTAGCCGACATGACATCATTAAGAACTGCATTGATTATGATATTGGTTAGTTGCGTACTGGCATTCTTATTAATTAATACACTATCAAATACACTAATTAAACAGTTAACCTCAGGAGATAGATAATGAAAAAAACAAAGTGGGCTATCATATCAGGGGATGGACTCCCAACG
>NZ_JAZGQE010000432.1:0-776 GCF_048593885.1 Yersinia sp. 1252 StPb PI
AATGCACCTAAATCAGTAATATAACTATAAAATAACTTAATAGGCTGATTACTAAGGTCTGTAACCTTGAAATCAAATTCATAGTTCGAATAAGGAAGGATCATCCCTCCCGTTAAATCAATTTTCTTGCTGCCATCAGTTACTACAAATTTACCGATTGATATGTGATACGGTGACTTATTCTCACCTTTGATATTAATCGCCTTACCTGTCCTTTTTGCCACCCAACTAACACTTTCTGCCGCAACTCTTGGATCTGAAGATAAGCCTATCGGACGATATAAGAACTTTAAGCGTGTACGAAATGCAAGGTTTAGCTTATTTTTTGCATTATCGTTTTCCACCTCTGGGGGTATATCAAGCACATTTACCCAGAGCAATGTCTCTCTATCACGGGGAAACTTTGCTTTTGCTTCTTCTGTTTTAAAAACTCTAAACGACTTTCCTTTCCCCGCATTTATTCGCGAAACTGGAGGGCTAATAACAAAAGGCAAATCTTCTTTTTCCACATCACCAGAATCCATGGAATCCCTATCGGATTCTAACCACACTTGGACTAATGAGGGCAGATCCCCAATATTATTGACTCTAATAACTTGTTCTTTACTTTTTTCATCAAAAATTATTCGCGTTGCCATAATTTGAATAGAGGCATAGGCCGAATATCCTCCACACGCAAAAAAACCTATTAGAAGTATTTTTAATAACTTCATTTCCTACATCCTAAAACCATTGGAAAAATAATCATCGGGGACTGGCTCTTAAAGAGCAAGCCC
>NZ_JAZGQE010000433.1:0-767 GCF_048593885.1 Yersinia sp. 1252 StPb PI
GGAGTAAAGATAAGTGAGGTGGGAACTTTTATTTTATTTAAATGCGTTAATATTATATCTTCTACTGGTCTTGCATGAAAAATAAGCCCTTGTGAAATGCCGAGTTCATTTATTAATGGGTACTTATCACAAAAGTAAGGTTGAAAATAGGAACGTCGCTCAAATGCATGTATTTCAATCGTTGTCGCTCGTTCTTTCGATAATATCGCCTGACGATCATGTTCCTGAAATTCAGTCTGAAACTCTGCCGTTGGTGCTGGAAGCTCACCATCCAATCGCCCTTCCACACTAAATTTATCAGGTAACCCTAATAATTTACCAAACCTATTATTTGCATAAATAAATACTGACTTGTTATCTTTCACCCCCCAAGCTTCCGAACTATTTTCCCAAAATGGTATTAACATTTTAAGCGAGTTTAGTAGTGTCTTATCCATTTAAACCACCCTCTTAACGTTAGTTTTGCCTTACTCTTCGAATAATCATCCGCCCTCGATAATCGATGAACCTACTGGGCCATATCTCTCGAGGGGAAACACCGATAGCGTCTGCAATAATTACTTCTCCCTTGGGCCACGGGCGTGTTAGCGCGTTAGCTAATGTACTTGGCGAAAGCCCGCTCTCTCTTGATAATGCTGCTAGTGAACCTTTTGCTTTCCGTATTGCAGCTAAAATATCTTGTCTATGCCAATCTCTATCCATTTTAATTCACTCCCATTAAAAAATTTATGATAAATTCCTTAATTAAATAACTCAGACTAGTTTAG
>NZ_JAZGQE010000434.1:0-760 GCF_048593885.1 Yersinia sp. 1252 StPb PI
GCGATATCCAGCCGTTGTTCGCCGCTGTCAAAAGTCACCTGGGCATCGGGGATCAGCGACGCCAGATCAACACAGCCGTCCTCTTTTTTCAGCGGGGCCAGTGATTCAGGCGGCAATGCTTCTGTCTTGAGATTAAGGCTGGCAATGACCGACGAGGATAAGCAGGCATGGACACTTTTATCGTCGCGGGCCTTAAATTCCACATTCTCATTGCCAATCAGGGTATTGTTTAAATAAATGTCAGCCCGGTAAGTGCCGGGTAGCACGCTGCCCCCTTTCGAGAAGCGGCTTAAATCAATGCCGGAACCACCGTGTTCGGTATTGAGAAAGATACTGTCAAACTCGGCCGACTGGGAATGGCCAGTCTGAGGGGATGCGTTGGCCTCAACGCTCTCAACAGCCAAAACAGCCGGCGATAAAAAAGCAGCAATAAGGGCAGCCGCCACGGGCGTTAAACGACCACTACGGGCAGACAATTCTGCAGAGAATGTGATTGCAGGGTGTTTCATTATTCAATTATTCCGTAGTGTACAGACGTATTCCGCCCCCACGAAATAAATGTGGTCATCAGCGGACGCTATGTAGGGCTGTTATTGATAAATTAAATTAAGGTTTAATGGGCTGACTCAGTTTATTGAGTGCGCCATAATCATTAATAAATTCAAAATCAACGTTATTGCCGCCGGTATTTCCCGGTAACGAAAAGGTCAGCGAATTATTAGGGCTAATCATTTGGCCTTCAACCGGCGCTGTTTTACTG
>NZ_JAZGQE010000435.1:0-760 GCF_048593885.1 Yersinia sp. 1252 StPb PI
GCGATATCCAGCCGTTGTTCGCCGCTGTCAAAAGTCACCTGGGCATCGGGGATCAGCGACGCCAGATCAACACAGCCCGCGTCTTTTTTCAGCGGGGCCAGTGATTCAGGCGGCAATGCTTCTGTCTTGAGATTAAGACTGGCAATGACCGACGAGGATAAGCAGGCATGGACACTTTTATCGTCGCGGGCCTTAAACTCCACATTCTCATTGCCAATCAGGGTATTGTTTAAATAAATGTCAGCCCGGTAAGTGCCGGGTAACACGCTGCCCCCTTTCGAGAAGCGGCTTAAATCAATGCCGGAACCACCGTGTTCGGTATTTAAGTAAATACTGTCAAACTCCACAGCCTGAGGTTTATTAGGCTCAAGTGATACAGTACTCTCTGTTTTTCCAATGCTATCAACAGCAAAAACAGTTGGTGACAAAAAAACGGTAATAATCGCCGCCGCAACGGGCGTTAAACCAACATTGCGGGTAGGCTGTTCTGCTGAAAAAGGCATTGCAGGGTGTTTCATTATTCAATTATTCCGTAGTGTACAGACGTATTCCGCCCCCACGAGATAACCAGCGGACGCTGTGTATGACTGCTGTATATAAATTAAATTAAGGTTTAATGGGCTGGCTCAGTTTATTGAGTGCGCCATAATCATTAACAAATTCAAAATCAACGTTATTGCCGGCGGTATTTCCCGGTAACGAAAAGGTCAGCGAATTATTAGGGCTAATCATTTGGCCTTCAACCGGCGCTGTTTTACTG
>NZ_JAZGQE010000436.1:0-753 GCF_048593885.1 Yersinia sp. 1252 StPb PI
ATGCGAATCTGACCATTCATAGAGAAGAATTGGGACTAATGACAAAACTTATGGTCGAATTTTCTATGAATAATAAAAATGGAATTGTCTATATTGATGGCGTGGTTTATAAAAATAATGAGAAAGTAGGCACGATAAGTCGTAGAACCTTTTTTGATGTAACAGCGATTAATGATGATTTGTTATTAACATCGAAGAGAAACTGGGTGACTGAAACTAATAATGTGAATGAATCTTTATTTTCAGATCTGATGCTATCGAGGTTTTATTTAGTTGATGATCATCCCATGGCTGCTTTCTTCACCAAAAATCGTAACGGAAGTTATTATATTTCGACTAAAACAATGCCCTATGTGTACTGCTCTAAGGTTTTAAGAGATCGCTAGAGTTTAGCTTTTTAGAAATAGTGGTCTATTAGCATACTGAGGATATCATTGCTGGTCAGCCTCCTGTAAGTAACCCGTCAACGCCAACCACTCATTCCGGCATACTGATTATGTCCCCTGGAGGAGACAGCCATGTGCAAGCTCCATTATCTGTTAATGGTCTTTATGCAGTCTATTGGGGTTAGGGAACCTGAAAAGATGTCGGCCACAACGCTGGGCTATCTCAGGTAACTGACTTCAACACATAATCCCAATTGGTGGATTTAGCTGTCATGTTTCAAACATATTCGGACTGATATTCTGCATTGTCTGTGTTGAACAATACATTTAAGAGTGAAGTTAAATTCATTTAAAATCAATATTTTAC
>NZ_JAZGQE010000437.1:0-745 GCF_048593885.1 Yersinia sp. 1252 StPb PI
ATAGAACACCTAATTATTTAATAAAATAACAACAGTCCTATCACATCACAAAATGAATAATATCATTTTGTGAAACATCCCATTCTGCCATACAGTGCGAAGATTTGGTGTTTCACAGTTAGTCTTACTAAACCCGATGGTCTTCGAAATATTTACGTTGATCAGTCCATCTCCCTATAGTGTTATGGTCTCCATTTAGTATTGGGGCAGTAACTTCAATGCAGCTCCATTCCGGTCTAACAATGGTTTTATAGATGCTACGNTCTTCGGTAAGGCTATTCCACCGCTCAAATATATTTTTCCCATATTGGCTTTCAAGCAGTACGTGAATAGCAGATATCGCATCAAGCAGATGCTCTAAATTTGCATCCGCAATATTATCACTCCTATTATGTTTTACTGCATTATAAGCGTTATACCAAGGAAGAGACTTGGTGGGAGAATCAGCATTCCAATCTGAAAATGGTTTGAATACCTTCAAGTTTGGATATTGACTCAATATAGTTTCAAACTTATGCAAGCCCAATATATTTTTGCATTTTACATAGTCATTTGTAGAGTATCTATCTTTCTGTTCGTACCCATTGTCAGTTAAAGTCTTTACTAGCAAGCATTCAACTTCTGTACATGCCAGTATTAGTAACTCCCTAATCTTATGCCCATATGCGCTGAAATTATCTGTAGACGGCTCAATATAGTTAAATAAAACATCGAGGCTAGATTGAATATTTTGATAAGCCCTTAC
>NZ_JAZGQE010000438.1:0-745 GCF_048593885.1 Yersinia sp. 1252 StPb PI
AAGTTCAGTAGTTTTGATAGATTTAGGGAAGCGTTTTGGCAGGAGGTTGCGAATGACCCTGAATTGGCTGGGCAGTTCTCGCCTTTGAACCAGAATAGAATGAAACGTGGTTACGCTCCATATCCAATACCAACTGAGCAGGTAGGAGGAAGAGAGAAGTTTGAGCTCCATCATGTTAGATTTATTCGTGATGATGGTGCAGTTTATGATATTGAAAATATAAGGGTAATGACACCAAAACGACATATAAATATTCATTCAAAGAATGGAGGTGAGTAATGGAATTAAAAAATAGTATAACTGAATATACTGAATCTGAGTTTTTAGCTTTTTTAAACAAAATTTGGGCCGTAGATGTTTCAGAGAAGGAACATGATGCTCTTATTCATCATTTTGTAATGCTTACTGAGCATCCTCACGGGAATGGTGTGCTATTTTATCCCGACTCAGACGTTGATAATAGCCCCGAAGGTATTCTTGAATTCATTAAAAAATGGCGAGCCGAGAACGGCAAGCCTGGATTCAAAGAGTAACTTATATCGTTAAGTAACAATATAAGCCGCCAGTTCATTCTGGTGGTTTATATCTATTTATTAGATTCTATGGTTTCCGGCATGTTCGGGGGTGTTTCCATTCCTGCACAAATTGCCGATAAATTACGTGGCAGGAAGTTCAGTAGTTTTGATAGATTTAGGGAAGCGTTTTGGCAGGAGGTTGCGAATGACCCTGAATTGGCTGGGCAGTT
>NZ_JAZGQE010000439.1:0-741 GCF_048593885.1 Yersinia sp. 1252 StPb PI
ATGAGTTATATTTTTAATTAAAAGGATTTTAATATGACTGTGACTATTAAGTACCATGAAGAATTTAAAAATGAAACTATTTCTTCTTATACCTACTGGTGGGCCAATGATTTTGGTGATATAGCTTTGGAGTCGAGTGAAAGAGGATATGGTATTTACTCGGCTGGCCCAAATCCGCCCACCGTTGGTGTCAAATTCGCGATTCAAAGTAGCTCCCCTCAAAGTAAAGCCGCAATAGTGATAGAGTCTAAGGGAGTGCATGCGGCGGCGGTTAAGGAAGCTCACGGAGTGAAGTTATCCGAAGTATCTCCCATAATCCCCGGTGAAAACGAAAGTCTGCAATTTGGTGCGAATTTAATTCCTATTCCTGATATTAACTTGGAGGATCCTCAGTTTCATCACCTTCAACTCCAGCAAGTGCAACTGAAATTCAGCGGATTAGATATCTCAGATGATATTGATATCTCTATTTTAGAGACCCTTTATGCAATGTATAGAGATAATAGCTATCCAAGTGATATGGATCTTGGTGTCTATGGCCTGCTGAGGGGTAATAACGCTTCCATACTAAAAATCCTCGAATCCCAAGGTGTAGATATAAATATACCACTCAAAGATTTGGCGCTTGCCAGTCAGTTTGACGTTATTGTTGATATGCCAGTCATTGACACCTTGGCCGATAGCAGTGAGCTATTATTAGCCGCTTAACATTTAACAAAGTTGGTGTTGTATATTAACTTT
>NZ_JAZGQE010000043.1:0-29466 GCF_048593885.1 Yersinia sp. 1252 StPb PI
GCTCGTTTATTTTTACGTTTTCGCGGCGTATATGTTTCGCATGGCTGGTCATGTATATACAATGGCAATATGTTAAGGTTTATATTTTGTTATATTGAAAAACTGCTTTCAAATATTACTGATGTGATTTGGTGTGTATCTCAAAGTGATGCTGATAAGGCGGTTAATATTATTGGTATTAAACCTGAAAAGATTACGGTCCAGCTTAATGCTATAACACCATTGATTGAACGTTCTGATCGGCCGTGTAAAAATAAAATAATTTATGTATGTCGACTTGCTTATCCTAAACGACCTGACTTGATGTTGAAAGTTGCTGCCGTTAATCCTCATTTTAATCTCGATATGGTTGGAGATGGTGAGTATTATAAAGAACTTGAGAAAGAATATAGCAGTTATAAAAACATTCACTTCTATGGGGAAATTAAAGGATTTAACAGGTTTAATGACTATGATGTATTTGTGCTAACATCTGAAAGTGAAGGTTTGCCAATGGCTGCGATTGAGGCGGTCAGTGCTAGTTTACCTATCATCATAAGTAATGTGGGAGGTTGTGCTGAAATAGTCGACCAAAATGGTATTCTGATAAATAACACGACAGAAAACCTAGAAAGTGCTCTCAATACCATATTTTCAAATTATGACTTCTTTTACAAATCCGCACAGATGCAAAAGAGTAAATTCGATATAAATAATGTTAAAGATAAGTGCAGAGAGATAATACTTGGGTCGTAATATGAAACTCTAAATTATTACGTTTTAAAGGTAGATTATGACTATTTTAGTTACTGGTGGTGCAGGTTATATTGGCTCGCATACGGTATTAGTATTATTGGAACAAGGGGAAGATGTTGTTGTATTAGACAATTTATCCAACGCTTCTGTTGAGTCATTATTACGTGTTTCCGAAATTGCTGGCTGCTCGGCTACATTTTTCCAAGGTGATGTATTAGACAACAGTTGCCTAAAAAAAATATTTTTAGAGCACAGTATTGATTCCGTTATTCACTTTGCTGGCCTAAAGTCGGTAGGTGAGTCAGTGGTTAAACCTATTGAATATTATCAAAATAACGTTACAGGTTCTATCACCCTACTTGAAGAAATGTTAATTGCAGGTGTAACGAAGCTGATATTCAGCTCATCAGCCACAGTATACGGTGATCCTGAGTTTATCCCACTGACCGAGGATGCGCGTATTGGAGGCACGACCAATCCATATGGTTCATCGAAAGTCATGGTTGAACAGATATTGAAGGATTTCTCTTTTGCTCACCCCGAGTTTGCGATAAGAGCATTGCGTTATTTTAATCCTGTTGGCGCCCATCCTTCAGGTTTGATTGGCGAGGATCCAAATGGAAAGCCAAACAATCTGTTGCCGTTTATTACTCAAGTTGCGGTTGGTAAACTGCCAAAATTAGCCGTATATGGTAATGACTATCCGACCAAAGATGGGTCAGGCGTACGTGATTATATTCATGTTATGGATCTTGCTGATGGGCATGTTTGTGCACTTAATCGGCTGACTGCTGGATACAAAGTTTATAATCTGGGATCAGGTGTAGGATATTCAGTACTTCAGATGGTGAGTGAATTTGAACGCATTTCGGGCAAAAAAATCCCCTATGAAATAACGGCGCGTCGGGCTGGTGATATCGCGGAGTGCTGGGCAAGTACTGAACTCGCGCTCAAAGAATTAGATTGGAAAGCTAAGAGGAACCTAACGGAAATGATAAAGGATGCATGGAACTGGCAACAATCAAATCCTAATGGTTATGCCCGCTAAATTCATGCCTACATATGCTAAAATTCCTTATCTTCCCATTTCAATTTGTAACTCAAAACAATGAAATTTCCTGGTAAACGCAAATCTAAGCACTACTTTCCGGTGAATGCCCGTGACCCTTTATTGCAACCGGCGCAGACTGAAAATGAAGTGAGTACCTCTTATATCGTTGGCATTGACCAGACGTTGGTTGATATTGAAGCCAAGGTCGATGAGAGCTTTATTGCGCGTTATGGTCTGAGCCAAGGGCACTCTTTAGTGATTGAAGATGATATCGCTGAAAATCTTTATCAGGAACTAACTGCTAATGGGTTGATTACTCATGAGTTTGCTGGCGGTACCATTGGTAATACCTTACACAACTATTCTGTCCTTGCTGATGATCGTTCCATCCTGTTGGGCACCATGTGTAGCAATATTAAGATCGGTAGTTATGCCTATCGCTATCTGTGTAATACCTCAAGTCGCACTGATCTGAATTATTTGCAGGCAGTTGATGGTGCTATTGGCCGCTGCTTTACTTTGATTAGTGATAATGGTGAGCGGACTTTTGCTATCAGTCCCGGGCAAATGAATCAGCTACGTCCTGAAAGTATTCCTGAAGATGTGATTGCAGGTGCTTCTGCTCTGGTGCTGACTGCTTATCTGGTGCGTTGTAAGCCGGATGAACCGATGCCTGCGGCCACAATGCAAGCCATCAGCTATGCGAAGAAACATGATGTTCCTGTCGTGATGACCCTAGGCACGAAATATGTTATTGCAGATAATCCGCAGTGGTGGCGCGATTTTCTCAACGAGCATGTCTCTATATTAGCGATGAATGAAGATGAGGCTTATGAACTGACGGGCCTGAATGATCCGTTGATGGCTTCTGACATGGCATTGAATTGGGTAGATTTAGTGCTTTGTACTGCGGGTCCTAATGGGCTTTATATGGCGGGATATACTGAAGAGGCAAATAAGCGCCAAACACAGCATCCATTATTACCTGGCGCTATCGCAGAATTTAACTTGTATGAATTTAGCCGGGCAATGCGGCAAGAGCATTGTGGCCATCCGTTACGTATCTATTCTCACATTGCCCCTTATATGGGCGGGCCAGAGAAGATAATGAATACCAACGGGGCAGGGGATGGTGCATTATCCGCTGTGCTACATGATATTGCGGCGAATGGCTATCATCGTAATAATGTTCCGAACTCTAGCAAACATGTGCGTAGTTACCTTAGCTACTCCTCGCTGGCACAAGTGTGTAAATACGCCAATCGGGTCAGTTATCAGGTATTGAATCAACATTCGCCGCGTTTAACACGTGGCTTGCCTGAACGGGAAGATAGTTTAGAAGAGTCGTACTGGGAACGATAATATATCCATCATCTTTCAAGCTGCAGGTGTGTTGGCTGCTCTCATTACTCGGCCCATCCTTGGGCCTCGCAAGGCGAGGCCGCTGCAAGCCGCGTTCAAATCTGCTCCCGGCAGATTTGTCACCCCAGTCACTTACCGGTGTAAGCTCATCGGGATTTTCTTGCTTGCCGCCTTCCTGCACCTTGAAATCTATTGGATAGAGAACTTCAGTTATAAACACAGATATAATTTTAAATTGGGCAAACTGGCATTTTATCTTCTTCAGTCAGCGTTTCTATTTTCAGCATATTAAGCATGCTGTTGGCGATTTCACGCTCCCCCATAACAACCTGGTTAGCGCCACGGTCTGAGATATAAACCACTTCATCGTCATAATGGGCGCGGGCGATTATCTCAAGGTCTGGCCGCTTAATTCTGGCTGATGCGACTATTTCACCGGCTTCGTAGCCATTTGGTATGGTCAGTAATAACCAACGGGCGCAATCCAGGCGCGCCAGTGACATAATATCTGCGCTTGCAGCATTACCTAATACCGCATTAATACCTTGTTCACGGAGTGCTTCCACTCGCGGGCGCGAATTTTCTACCACGACCAGCGGGATGCCTTCCGCATTAAGTTTTGCCCCTAATAAGCTGCCAACCCGGCCATATCCCACCAATAATGCATGATTGCATAAATCTACAGGTATCTGTTTTTCCTCTTCTACCGCCTCTTCCAGAATAAGATCTTCCATCGTCTCATTCTTGGCTAAATAGCGATCTAGCAAGGTGAAAAGTAACGGGTTGAGCATAATAGACAGAATCGCTCCCGCCAGTACCAGATTACGGCCATGTTCAGACATTAAACCAAGAGAAATACCCAGCCCCGCCAGAATAAAGGCGAACTCCCCAATTTGGGCCAGGCTAACGGAAATGGTGAGTGCTGTGCGTTTTGAGTGGCCAAACAGCCGCACCAGGATGAAAGCCGCCACCGATTTACCGAAGATAATGATGGTCAGTGACGCTAACACTGCTAATGGTTCTCGTAGCAAAATCATCGGATCGAATAACATGCCGACTGAAACAAAGAACAGCACGGCAAAGGCATCACGCAGCGGCAAGGTATCTTGCGCGGCACGGTGGCTCAGCTCAGATTCGTTTAATACCATTCCGGCGAAGAATGCGCCGAGAGCAAATGATACGTCAAACAACCCTACAGCACCGTAGGCTATCCCAAGCGCCAAGACTAAGACTGCCAGAGTAAAGAGTTCTCGCGAGCCAGTACTGGCTGTTTTAGCCAGTATCCAGGGCACCAGCCGGCGGCCGACGACAATCATTAAGGTTATGAAGGCGATCACTTTACCAATAGTAATCGCTAGCTCTGTAAACAGTTGGCTCAGACTCGTGGTTTCGTTGCCCATGACTCCGGCAAATGCGGGTAATAACACTAATGTCAGTACCATTGCCAAATCTTCAACAATCAACCAGCCGATAGCAATCTGCCCTCGCTGACTATCAATCAGTTGCCGTTCTTCCAGTGCGCGCAGTAATACCACGGTACTGGCGGTTGACAGACATAACCCAAAGACCAAGCCGGTGACTAAATCCCAGCCTAATAAATGAGACAAGCCCATACCTAGCAGAGTAGCAACGGCTATTTGTGTCACGGCTCCGGGGATGGCGATTGCTTTTACTGCGAGGAGGTCTTTAAGCGAGAAGTGAAGTCCGACACCAAACATCAACAAAATGACACCGATTTCAGCCAGTTCGGGAGCTAATGATGTATCAGCAACAAAACCCGGCGTGAATGGCCCGGCAAGCACCCCTGCGGCAAGGTATCCCACCAGTGGTGAGATGCGTAGGCGGTGGGCCAGGGAACCCAAGAGGAAGGCGAGAACAAGGCCTCCGACGATCGTGGTGATTAAGGGTGTTGAGTGGTGCATCCAGACTCCTTCTCGTTATACCCGCCATCTTTCAAATTGCAGGTGTGTTGGCTACGTTTATTACTTGGCCCATCTCTGCGAGGCCGCTGCAAGGAGCGTTTACATCCATTCCCGACAGATTTGTCACGCGCTTGCCGCCTTTTGGATGAGTATTGGGATATGTGGAGCAGCAAGCATTTCACAGCAATAACATCAGTTTATTGTATTTATGCGATCAATGCGCGATAAAAATTCATTTTTTATCGATAAAAGTCTGGTTTGGCATGGAAATTGTTTGAAGTGGTTGTTTGTGGGGGACTTGCTGTTTTTGTCACGATTACACAGGGGACTCTCCCGACTGAAGTGCTAGTCTCAGTCGGGATTATAAGGTTATTACTATTACTTATCTTCTATATTGGGCAATAAGGCAGTAAATATCCCCAGTAATGGCAGGAATGCACATATTTGGTAAACCAGCTCAATACTGGTTAAATCAGCAACATACCCTAGTACAGCCGCACCTAACCCACCCATACCGAAAGCAAAACCGAAGAATAGACCGGATACCATCCCCACTTTCCCTGGGATCAACTCCTGGGCATACACCAGTATTGCAGAGAAGGCTGATGCGAGGA
Source organism: Yersinia sp. 1252 StPb PI (assembly GCF_048593885.1). Classification (NCBI taxonomy): domain Bacteria; kingdom Pseudomonadati; phylum Pseudomonadota; class Gammaproteobacteria; order Enterobacterales; family Yersiniaceae; genus Yersinia; species Yersinia sp. 1252 StPb PI. The sequence continues at coordinate 5,685 of NZ_JAZGQE010000043.1, forward strand.
TGACGCCAATGATTACGGTTAAAACCCCCATCCAATACAACGAAGCATAGGGTAAAATAAGGGTAAATGGCGCTACACCCAGTATTGACCCCCAAATAACATATTTTCGCCCTATCCGATCACCAAGAGGGCCGCCAATTATGGTGCCAGCGGCGACTGCGAATAAGAACACAAATAAATGTATCTGGGCATTTTGTACTGAAACACCGAACTTATGCATCAAATAAAAGGTGTAATAGCTGCTAATGCTGGTCAAGTAGAAGTATTTAGAGAATATCAGCACCATTAAAATAACTAACGTCTTAATAACCGTCTTTTTAGGCAGTAATTTTGCCGATGAGGTTTTTATCACTTTGCCATGTGTTGCTCTTTGCTGTTGCTGATACCACTTACTGACTTGCAATAGCACCACAATGGCCAGTAAGGCTGCGAGAGAGAACCAGCCAACATTGCCTTTACCATAAGGAGCAATAAGAATTGCAGCTAATAGTGGGCCGAGAGCGCTACCGAAGTTGCCACCGACTTGAAAAACTGACTGAGCCAGGCCATGGCGACCACCGGATGCCATGCGCGCGACCCGTGATGACTCAGGATGGAATACCGATGAGCCAGTGCCAACCAGCGCTGCTGCCAATAAAACCACAGGGAAAGTGGTTGCCACCGCCAGCAACAATATGCCTGATAAGGTAAAACCCATACCAATAGGCAAAGAGTAAGGTTGAGGGTGCTTATCGGTATACAGCCCTATCAGGGGTTGCAGTAGTGATGCAGTAAGCTGGTAAGTGAGCGTGATTAGCCCTATCTGAGTAAAACTCAGTGAAAACTCGGCTTGTAATAAAGGATAAATCGCCAGAATCAACGATTGGATCATATCGTTGAGTAGATGAGATACGCTGATAGCCCCCAGAATAGAGAAGGATGTGCGTTTTACAGCGGCATTAACGGAGGGCTGGAATCCAGTCTCAGAACGATCGGTCATAGTGAGTATTCGCCTAATAATTTCACTGTTAATAATATGTTGGTAACGAATACATATTATGCAGATCGAATGATTTTTACTACATCTGACATAATTTGATATATATTCCAAAGTTATGAAATTCATGCATACATAATCACACTACAATGCTTACTGCGTCACGGTATGGTGTTGATTTATCGTGCTATTGATATGCATTACACTCTTTTCACTCATTAAATCGGTATTTATCAGGCCGGTTTTTAACGACTACATGGAGATTTGCCATGCGTTTTTCATTACCGACCACAGCATGTGCCTTGGCTGTGTCGCTGGCGTTTGCACCGGGATGGGCTGCTGCCTGGGAAAAAGATAAAACTTACGATATCACTATATTGCACACTAATGATCACCATGGGCATTTCTGGCAAAACGATCACGGCGAATATGGTTTAGCGGCACAGAAAACTGTCGTTGATAGTATTCGCAAACAAGTTGCAGCCGAAGGCGGAAGTCTACTACTGCTGTCAGGTGGGGACATCAACACCGGTGTGCCTGAGTCTGATTTACAAGATGCGGAGCCTGATTTTCGTGGTATGAATCTGGTCGGTTATGACGCGATGGCCATCGGCAATCACGAATTTGATAATCCATTGAGTGTGCTGCGACAACAAGAGAAATGGGCAACTTTCCCATTGTTATCGGCCAATATCTACCAGAAAAGCACGCAACAGCGGTTGTTTAAGCCTTATGCCTTGTTTGATAAGCAAGGGGTGAAAATTGCGGTAATTGGTTTAACGACCGATGACACTGCCAAGATCGGGAATCCCGAGTATTTCACGGATATTGAATTCCATGTCCCGGCCGCTGAAGCAAAACAAGTCGTCGATCAACTGCGAAAGACCGATAAGCCTGACATTATCATCGCCGCTACCCATATGGGGCATTACGATGATGGCAAGCATGGTTCGAATGCTCCAGGTGATGTAGAGATGGCTCGCAGCCTCCCCGCAGGCTATTTAGATATGATAGTGGGTGGTCACTCGCAAGATCCGGTTTGTATGGCCAGTGAGAACCATAAGCAGGCTGATTATGTTCCCGGTACACCTTGTGCGCCTGATCGTCAGAACGGGACCTGGATTGTTCAAGCTCATGAGTGGGGTAAATATGTTGGTCGTGCTGATTTTAAATTCCGCAATGGTGAGTTGAAACTGGTGAGTTATCAGTTAATTCCAATCAATTTAAAGAAAAAAGTTGAGAAGGCTGATGGTAGCAGTGAGCGGGTCTTTTATACCCAGGAGATTGCGCAAGATCCATCGATGCTGAAGCTACTTACGCCTTTTGAAGAGCAAGGTAAGGCGCAGTTGGATATTAAAGTTGGCAGTGTCAATGGCAAGCTAGAAGGTGATCGTAGCAAGGTTCGTTTCGAACAAACCAACCTGGCGCGGATGTTATTGGCTGCGCAAATGGAACGAGCGGGTGCAGATTTCGCGGTGATGAGTGGTGGTGGGGTGCGTGACTCTATCGATGCCGGTGATATCACGTATAAAAATGTGCTTAAGGTCCAGCCATTTGGTAATACCTTGGTTTACGCCGATATGAAAGGCAGCGAGGTCGAGAAGTATCTGGCTGTGGTGGCGAATAAAAAAGTCGATTCAGGTGCTTATGCACAATTTGCCAATGTCAGCCTGGTCGCTGATGGTAATGGCGTCAGTGACGTGAAAATACAGGGCAAGCCATTAGATCCGAATAAAACGTATCGTCTGGCCACCCTGAATTTTAATGCATTAGGCGGCGATGGCTACCCGAAAATCGATACCTTACCGGGCTATGTGAACACCGGTTTTATCGATGCTGAAGTGTTAAAGCAGTATATTGAAAAGCACTCTCCACTGGATGCCAGTCAGTATCAGCCGAAAGGTGAGATTGTTTATAAGTAAGGCGTGAAGCTGGAAGCCTCTATTTGGCAGTGGAGGCTTCTGGTGAATTGCACGAGATATATGCAGCGCGGTGCGGGTTTGTAATGCAATAAATAAATTAATCGCGCTTGGCAATATCGGCAAAGCTGCCTTGTAGCAACTGGCATAAATCTGTTGCAGCCAATTCAATATCTAAACCCCGCTTTCCGCCGGAAACGAATATTGTGGCATACGCCTGTGCCAAGCTATCGATAACAGTCGGTAAGCGCTTTTTCTGCCCTAATGGACTGATACCACCGACTAAATAACCGGTGGTGCGCTGCGCCAATTGTGGGTCAGCCATCTCCGCCTTTTTGGCACCCAAAGCACGCGCAACTTTTTTCAGATCAAGCTGGGTGGCGACAGGGGTAACGGCAACCGCCAAATTTTTGGCATCACCATTCAAGGCGACCAGCAAGGTTTTATAAACCTGATCGGCATTAAGCCCCAACTTTTTAACAGCTTCATCGCCAAAGTTGGTTTCTGCTGCGTCATGGTGATAAGGATGTAATGTGAACGGAACTTTTTGTTTTTCCAGCAAAACGACTGCAGGTGTCATAATAAACGTCCAATTAAAAATGAAAATTTATTCCAAGGGATTATCCTACACCCAATCATTGCGGTAGAGTTAAAAATTAACCTAATAAAATCAATGCTATCATGATGGATTGCCGGAGTTATGATGAATGTAAGTTGCTAATCTAATCGTCAGGTTGCTACCCTGTACCTGCAGCTCATATTATCCGCAAGGAGTGTGGGCGCTTAATAACTAAAATAATGAAAATTCCTCTTTGACTGGCCGATAGCGATATCGGCCATTTTTTTACTTTTATTGGTGATTACTGCTCGCCGAGTTGCAACAAATCAGGAAGATTACCCTCGCCATACAGATGCAGTGCACCGACCGCGACCACATAACGCCCGGCTGGCAGATGTTCTAGTTGCTGCTGCCAGCGTTTATTCCGTTGAATCATCAGCACATCGTATAGATTTTGGCTAAAAGTTGGTGCCAGTGTGGTTAGGTTATTGGTTGGGGGATGTTCCAGCCACCAGCCAATCATGGTTTGCAGCAGGCGTGCGTTGGTGTGCCAATGGGTCAGAGTATCAAGCAGTAAAGACATGCCGTTATCAGGTAATGTCTCCAGTAAATCGAGTTGCATTTGTGTTCCTTCCAACTCTATAACACTTTTTTCTTGTGCTGCTGCCGCTTTCAATAATTGAAAATCGATGCCGTATTCCCCACGCAATCCCAGACGTTGAGCCTGGCGAGCCTGAAGCATTAAGGCGACCTGCCATGCCGGTAGAAAGGCCATCGAGTGCGGATCAGTGCTCAGCTCTTCGCAGCGCTGTAACAGTTGCTGATATTGCTCCTCAGATAATCTATCGATTAATGCTTCGCTGAGGGTATCGGTACCAAAAGGTGAGGAGGTGTCGGTGATATCAGCTTCGACAATAAGTGCATCAGCCAGATTCAATTTATTCAGTAATTCGTGGGGGAGGGGGAACATGTTCTCGGTTCCCATATGAATACTGCCGACCATATGGAAGTGGCGTTCACCGGGTAAGGTGATATCCAACGCCGGATAGGGGTAGGTCGCCGGTGTCAGGATACCGAGAAATCGTGCGATGTGGCGTAATAATTGGCCCATATCCATGTGGTTCCCTTTTTAGCATTTCTTAACATGCTAAACGCTAAATGGCGCACATGAAAGTGTTGTGCGCCATTAGGTTATACCCTTTGTATTTGCAGCCGCAGGGGGTTAGCTGCTCTTGTTACTCGGCCCATCCCTGAGCCTACCTGCAACGCCAATGACTTTGGGGATATCAGGAGCGCTTACTGCTTAGGTTTAAAACGCAGCAAACGGTTAGCGTTGCTGACTACGGTAATGGATGACAGCGCCATGGCCGCCCCTGCCACCACCGGGCTAAGTAATGTTCCGGTGAACGGGAACAGAATTCCCGCCGCAATCGGAATACCCAGTGCGTTGTAGAAAAACGCACCCAATAGGTTTTGCTTCATATTGCGCAATGTTGCCTTGGCAAGCTCCACGGCATCCGCAACCCCATGCAGACTGTGGCGCATTAGCGTGATAGCCGCAGTTTCAATCGCGATATCACTACCACCCCCCATGGCAATCCCAACATCCGCTTGTGCCAGTGCAGGGGCATCATTGATACCATCACCAATCATCGCCACTTTATGTCCAGCGGCTTGCAGTTGCTTGATAGCCTCAGCTTTACCCTCCGGCAATACACCCGCGATCACCTGATCAATACCGGCTTCTTTGGCAATGGCATTGGCGGTAATTGGGTTATCACCGGTTAACATCACCAGACTGTATCCCAGTTGATGCAATCGTTGCAGAGCGCTGACACTGTCGCTGCGCAGTGGATCGCGGATCGACAGCAGTGCCGCGGGTTTACCCATCGCGCTGAGGATAACCGGGGTGGCACCACTTTCAGCTTGCTGCTGCATGAGTGATTGCAACTCACGGGTATCAATGCTCTGTTCCTCCAGCAGGCGGTTGTTCCCTAGCAACAAAGGAATGCCGTCAACTTCACCACTGACACCCAAGCCACGTAAGGTGCGGAACTGACTGACGGTAGCCAGCGTCAGCCCTTCGGCACGTTGTAAAATAGCGCGAGCCAATGGGTGATTAGAGCCGGTTTCTAGTGCTGCGGCCCATCCCAGCGCTTGTTGTTCGCTGACACCGTTAAAGGTATGAATTGCCACTACTTGTGGGTGACCTTCCGTTAGCGTGCCGGTTTTGTCGAACACCAACGTATCGAGATTACTGGCTTGCTGCAATGCATCGGCATCACGTACCAAAACACCAAACTCGGCCGCCCGCCCGACGCCAGAGATGATAGACATCGGCGTCGCCAGTCCAAGTGCGCAGGGACAAGCGATAATGAGCACTGTGGTAGCAACCACCAGGGTGTACACCAACTGAGGCTGTGGACCGAGGAAATACCAAATCAGCCCGGCGATAACAGCAATTGCCACCACGGTTGGCACAAATACCGCTGAGATTCGATCCGCCAATTTGCCGATTTCTGGTTTACTGCTTTGCGCCTGACGAACCAGTTTGATGATGCGAGCCAGTGTGGTTTGGCTACCAATGGCATTGGCGCGGAACAGTACCGACCCATCCTGTACTTGGGTACCTGCATGTACCACATCACCTGCTGATTTTTGTTGTGGGATAGGTTCGCCGGTCAGCATGGCTTCGTCCATCCACACTTCGCCCTGCACAATTTCACCATCAACCGGTACTCGGTCACCGGTAGTCAGACGCAAGGTCATGCCCAATTGGACCTCAGCCAGAGGGATCACTTGCTCGCCGTCGTCAGATACCCGCCGTGCTGTCGGTGGTGCCAGGTCCAGCAGTCGCTCCAACGCATTAGATGAACGCTGTCTGGCGCGTTGTTCCATCGCATGACCAAGGTTAATCAAACCGATTATCATGGCACTGGCTTCATAATAGAGGTGGCGCGCCTCCATCGGGAAAACATCCGGCCAGATATTCACCGTAATGGAATAGAGCCACGCCGCTCCGGTACCTAGTGCCACTAAGGTATCCATGGTGGCACTGCCATTTTTCAGGCTGACCCAGGCGTTGCGATAGAAATGGCCACCCGCAAATATCATCACCAGCAGAGTAATCACCCCGACAATAAGCCACGGTGTCTGGGTTTCTGGCGTTAGCGTCATACTGCCGCCAAATAACCCCCATCCCATCAGGGGGATACCCAACAGCAGGCCCAGTGCTGCTTGCCATTGGAAGCGCTTCATACTGGCTTGCGACATCTGTTGCTGACGTTCGCGGCGCTCGCCTTCGTCTTCAATAATCTCCGCACCATAACCGGCATTTTTGACGGCTGCGATTAAGGCTTCATTGCTTGGGTTACCGGTTACTAACGCGCTACGCTCCGCCAAATTGACGCGCGCAACCTCAACCCCATCAACACCTTCCAGAGCATGTTGTACTTTGGATACGCAACTGGCACAGCTCATCCCGGTTAGCAATAACTGGACGCTATCGATATCCACCGCTGTGGTTGGGTTAGCATTAATATCACTTGTTACTGCCGGAATGGTTGAAGAGGCCGCTGCCTGATATTCCGGCTGAGATGGGGCTGAGTCAGTCAGCGGCTCAGTTTTTGGGAATGGGGCACCTGGCAGTGCGGCGTGATAACCCGCCTGTTCCACTGCGCTAATTAGCACCTGCGGATCAGCTTTACCATACACTTTAGCGCTATCCACACTCACCACGGCTGCAATTACACCGGGAACGGCTTCCAGAGCTTGGCGTGTGGCTTCAGTACAATGGCCGCAGCTTAAGCCAGAGAGCTGTAATTGTGTATCGGGTGTTTGGGCTGCTTCTGCCTGATAACCGGCTTGTTTGACAGTATCAATCAGCGTGTTGATATCGGCTTCACCGGTCACTTTGGCATAGTTAACGTCGACTTCAGCATGATGAATATCTTCACGACTTTCTAAGGCGGTTTTCACTCGCTTGGCACAATTCATACAGGAAAGGCCATGCAAGGCCAGCACTGTGGTTTGCAACATAATTAACTCCTTATCGAGTAACGACTTATCCGTTCATTTCGTCGGGATAAGTTTAGTCGGTAATCCCAGTCACATCGCTTATCGTCGCTGATAATGGATTTATCCATAACCTTAAGCTGTACAGGTTTTATTCCGCTTGACTGACATCGTTATTTTCACTAATTATGGAGGTTAAACCTTCCAGCAAGGGGAAGGTCAAGGGGGAAATATGAACATAAGCGATGTGGCAAAAAAAACCGGTTTAACCAGCAAAGCCATACGTTTCTACGAAGAAAAAAAACTGCTGACACCGCCTATCCGTACTGATAACGGCTATCGCAGCTACAGTGCCAAACACATTGAAGAGTTAACACTGCTACGTCAGGCACGGCAGGTTGGCTTTACACTGGATGAATGTCGCGAGTTACTGGCATTATTTCATAACCCGGCCCGCCACAGCGCGGATGTGAAAGCGGCGACGCTGCTAAAGGTTGCGGAAATCGAGCAACATATTGATGATCTTAACCAGATGCGCTTGCGCTTGTTAGCGTTGGCAGATGAGTGCCCAGGGGATGATGGCGCTGATTGCCCGATTATCAATAATTTGTCGGGATGTTGTCATTCGGCAGCTAAGCAGGCTGGCGATGATAAGGATAAAGTTGTTAACAAACAGACGGTTGTGGGGGATGAGGCGGTTGTTGGTTAACTGACAGGCCGCTCAACTGACGGCCTGCCGGTCAATATGCTACTGACGATAATATAGGTATTACTGAGGGATGGCGCGGACATGCAAGGTATTGCCTTCCACGAATATCACTTCAACTTCGGTACCAACACCCAGTTCGGTTGCGCAATAAATACGCCAGCTACTGTCACCAACCCGCATGCGACCAAAACCATCAATGGTTGGTTCGGTCAATGTGGCCCGCGTACCCAACAGCTGATGGGTACGTTGATTCAGCATGGCAGGTTGTGGTTTGATGCGTTTACTCAGCCAATACCACCACAGGAATGCAGCAACCACCGTCAGGACGGAAAATAGCACGCCTTGCATCTCCCAGCTGAAGGGAAATAGCCAGACTAACGCGCCCACGACTACGGCGGCAACGCCGCTCCACAGCATATAACCACTGGCACCTAGCATCTCAGCGGCCAGAAGCAGCCCGCCGAGGGATAGCCAAAACCAACTTGGATTCGCGGCAATTTCCTCCAGCATGGTTATTTACCTCGGCTGTTTTTACTCTCGCCAATCAGTTCTGCAATCCCACCGATAGCACCCATCAGGCTGCTGGCTTCTAGCGGCATCATAATGACTTTGCTGTTATTGGCGGAGCCGATGTGTTGCAGTGCGTCGGTATATTTCTGTGCCACAAAGTAGTTAATGGCTTGAATGTCACCGGCAGCAATAGCCTCAGAAACCATTCTGGTGGCTTGGGCTTCAGCTTCAGCACCACGCTCACGGGCTTCTGCTTGCAAGAATGCGGATTGACGTTCACCTTCAGCTTTCAGAATTTGTGATTGCTTCTCACCTTCAGCACGCAAAATTGCGGCCTGACGAACCCCTTCGGCTTCCAGAATATCAGCACGTTTAGTACGTTCCGCTTTCATCTGAGCATTCATCGCAGAAATCAATTCAGCCGGTGGGCGCACATCACGGACTTCAATACGCGTCACTTTAATGCCCCACGGGTTTGTGGCTTCATCCACAATATGCAGCAGGCGGCCGTTGATGTTGTCACGTTGCGACAACATTTCATCCAGCTCCATAGAACCTAAAACCGTACGGAAGTTGGTCATGGTCAAATTGATGATGGCCGATTCCAAATTGCTGACTTCATAAGCTGCTTTTACTGGGTCAATAACCTGGATAAAGCAGACGGCATCAATTGCTACGTTGGCGTTATCGCGGGAAATGATCTCTTGGGATGGGATATCCAAGACTTGTTCCATCATATTGATTTTGCGACCAACACGATCCATAAATGGCACAACGATGTTCAAGCCTGGCATCAGGGTTTTGGTATAACGACCAAAACGCTCGACAGTCCACTGAAAACCTTGTGGAACAATTTTGATTGAGGAAAACACCACAATCAGGGCTACAACGATAAGAACAGGGATGACCGTAAACATATTTAACTTCCTGTCAGCAATGATATTTGTTTCTTAATATTACGTGACCGGTGGTTAAATGCCTAACTAAAGGCAGGTAAAAGCGTGTAAATGAGAAAAAACTTGGCTGAGGCAGAATAAAACCGCGCGGGATGCCCCCGCGCAGTAGCAAATAAGGGGATCGCCAAAAAGGTTATGGCGATTAACTTTCGCTGTCAGTACAGTAATGAGTAAAGTTGACGACGATATTTGGCGGCCAGTGCATCGCCGGTGCCTAGTGCAGCTAAAATATCCATTAATGTCTTACGTGCAGTACCGTTCGCGGCAGCCAGATCTTTCTTCAGATGGCTCAGCAACAGCTCTAAAGCCTCTTCATTGCGGCCAACCTGATGCAGTTGTAGCGCCAATTGCACCGCGAGTTCGACGTTATCAGGCTGTTCAGTCAGTTGCTGTTGTAACTGTTGGATCTCTGGCGTGTCGGCAGCTTGTTTGAGCAACTCAATCTGAGCAATCAGCCCTTGATAACGGGTATCACGGTCTTGCAGTGGAATGGTTGCCAACACCGTTTCAGCATCTTCACTGCGGTTCAACTGAATTTGCACTTCAGCCAGTTGCAGGCCAATTTCACTGTTTTGCCCACTCAGCGCCCAGGCATCTTTCAGCAGTGGCAGTGCTTCTTGCACTTTGCCTTCGCTTAACAATTGTGCAGCTTCGGCAACTTTCAATTCTTCAGGTTTCGGCAATACCCGTTGTAATAGCTCGCGGATAACCTCTTCCGGCTGTGGTCCTTGGAAGCCATCAACCGGTTGACCGTCTTTAAACAGATAAACCGCCGGAATTGAGCGTAAACCAAACTGTGACGCCACCATCTGCTCTGCATCGCAGTCGACACGAGCCAGAATGAATTGACCGGCATATTCTGCGGCCAGTTTATCCAGCACTGGGGTCAGTTGCAGACAATGCTGGCTGCGTTCGGACCAAAAGTAGAACAGTACCGGCACGGCCATGGATTGTTCTAAGGCCTGGTGTAGGTTTGCTTCAGTAATATCAATCGTAGTAGGTGCTAGCATGAATTATTTCTCTCATCCGTTTTAACACTAGATGGGGGCAGATTATGTTGCTTCAACCCCAACTATTTTTGGATAGTCAGTTAGGCATTACCGCGCAGGACTTTATCTAACATTCGCCCCGGTAGGATGCGGCGCAATAGGGTCAATGCATGGGCCACTAATGTGACAGGATAGCGCAATTGTGGGCGCGGGCTTTCCAGTGCATGGCGTAATTTCGGTAATATAGCCTGCGGGGGCAGGGTAAATCGCTTTGCGATACCGGGATTATTGACCGGTTTATCGGCCTCGGCCTGATTGACGTTTTGTGTAAAATGGGTACTGATCGGGCCGGGTTCAATCAGACAAACATGTACACCACTGTCGTGCAGTTCCATACGTAGTGCATCAGACCAGGCTTCCAGCGCATATTTGCTGGCCGCATAAGCGCCGCGACCTGCGGTAGAAACCAACCCCATCACCGAACTGGTTTGAATTATACGCCCTTCGCCGTGAGGCAACATTGCTGGCAACAGCAATTGCGTGAGCTGGTGGGTGCCGAATAGATTGGTGGAAAACTGCTTTTCCAACTGCTGGCGTGAAATGGTGTGCAATGGGCCATACAGGCCGAAACCACCATTGTTAAACAGGCCGTATAAGCGCCCGCCAGTCAGTTCGATAACCTGCGCAGCAGCACGTTCCACACTGGCACTGTCATCCAAATCCAGTTCAATACCTTCCAGACCCAATTGCGTCATCTTTGCCACATCATCAGGTTTACGGCAGGCGGCCAGTACGCGATAGCCCCTGTTTTTCAAATCCTGTGCTGCAACCAGCCCGATACCGCTGGAACAACCGGTAATTAATACAGTTTTTTGCATAACTTTACCTGGTGAGTGATTCTATTTGTTTGAACAAGTGCTATTACTGCTTATTGGTCACTAATGGTTTAAGTTGTTGCGCCATCCAATCGGCGATGAAGGGTTGGGCCGCGGCGTTAGGGTGTAAGCCATCATCCTGCATCCACTGCGGTTTCACAGCAACAGCTTCCATAAAAAAAGGAACCAATGGAATGTTAAATTGCTGTGCCAGTTGTGGATACATCGCGGTGAAAGCAGCAGTATAACGGCGACCATAGTTAGGCGGAATACGGATTTGCATCAATAAAGGTTGGGCTTTTGCTTCCAATATCTGATTGATAATTTGTGTCAGATCCCGTTGAGTATCTTGCGTTGGAAAACCACGCAGGCCGTCATTTGCTCCCAGTTCTATCAGCACCCAGCGCGGCTGGTGTTGTTTGAGTAGGGCCGGTAGGCGGGCCAAACCTTGAGCGGCGGTGTCACCACTGATACTGGCGTTGACTACCTTCGGCAGTGACGGTGTTCCCTGCCATGTTTTATCCAGCCGTGAAGGCCATGCTTGGGCAATCGGCAGGCGGTAACCGGCGCTTAAGCTATCGCCAAGAATTAACAGTGTATCGGTTGCGGCGGCACGCAAACTGAATAATCCCAACAGTAAAAGGAAGGGAAGATGCCAGCGGAAAACGTTCTTGAAGTTCATCATCTTAATAAATACGTCGGCCAGGGTGAGCAACAGCTCTCCATCCTTACCGGAGTTGAGCTGGTTGTCAAACCCGCCCAGACAATTGCGCTGATTGGTGAGTCGGGTTCAGGCAAGTCAACTTTGCTGGGGATTCTGGCAGGCCTGGATGATGGCAGCAGTGGTGAGGTGAGTTTACTCGGCCAGTCTTTGACCGCGATGGATGAAGAAGGGCGCGCGCAATTACGTGCAAAAAACGTCGGCTTCGTGTTTCAGTCATTTATGTTAGTACCCACACTCAATACGTTGGAGAACGTTCAGCTTCCTGCATTGTTGCGTGGAGAGAGCGAACGCAATAGTAAGGCCCATGCGGTGGAGTTATTAGAGCAACTCGGATTGGGCAAACGGCTACATCATCTGCCCGCTCAGCTTTCTGGCGGTGAGCAGCAGCGGGTAGCACTGGCCCGAGCCTTCAGTGGGCGGCCTAAAGTGTTATTTGCCGATGAACCGACCGGTAATCTTGACCGCCATACCGGTGACAGAATTGCTGATTTGTTGTTTTCATTGAATCGGGATTATGACACCACACTGATTCTGGTTACCCATGATGTACAACTGGCGGGGCGTTGTCAGCGCCGCTTGCGGCTGCGGGACGGCAAATTGTGGGAGGAAGCATGATTTGGCGCTGGTTTTGGCGTGAGTGGCGCTCACCCTCACTGTTAATTGTCTGGCTGGCATTAACACTGGCGGTGGCTTGTGTGCTGGCGCTGGGTACCATCAGTGACCGGATGGAAAAAGGGCTAAGTCAGCAAAGCCGCGATTTTTTGGCCGGCGATCGGGTGCTGAGCGCGGCGCATCCGGTTCCTGAAGCGTGGTTGCTGGAAGCTAAACGGCAAGGGTTGACCGTCAGTCGCCAGTTATCGTTTATGACCATGACCTTCGCGGGCGATCGCCCACAACTGGCTGATGTGAAAGCCACAGATTTAGCCTATCCGCTGTATGGCAAATTAGATACGTTGCCTGCTGGCGCGGTACTTGAACCGGGTACGGTGTTGGTGGCTCCAAGGCTGTTGTCGCTGCTTGGGGTTAAGGTCGGCGATATGCTGGATGTCGGTGATACTTCACTGAAAATTGTCGGTGAAGTGATTCAGGAGCCTGATTCTGGCTTTAATCCATTCCAAACCGCGCCGCGTATTTTGATCAATCTGGCTGACGTGGAAAAGACCGGTGCGATTCAGCCGGGTAGCCGTCTGACCTATCGTTATATGTTCGCCGGCCAGCCTGATGGCGTCACCCAATTTAGTGACTGGCTTACGCCACAATTGAAACCAGAGCAGCGGTTGTATGGTTTACAAGAATCAGGTGGCGCGTTGGGGAAATCGCTGCAACGGGCGCAGCAGTTCTTGCTGTTATCGGCGCTATTGACGTTACTACTTTCGATTGCTGCCGTTGCGGTGGCGATGGGCCACTATTGCCGTAGCCGCTATGATTTAGTTGCGGTACTGAAAACATTAGGTGCAGGACACCGTGCACTGCGGCGGTTGATTATCGGTCAGTGGCTGTCGGTGCTGGTGTTGGCAGGCCTGTGTGGCAGCGTGATTGGCCTCTTATTCGAGAAGGTTTTAGTTCGTTTATTGTCACCAGTATTACCGGCCGCATTGCCAGCAGCCGGTTTATGGCCATGGGTATGGTCAATGGGTTCGCTGGTATTGATTTCGCTGCTGGTGGGTGTGCGCCCCTATCGGCAACTGCTCGCGACCCAGCCGCTACGGGTTTTGCGCCGTGATGTTTCCGCGAATGTTTGGCCGCTGCGTTACTTTATTCCTGCAATGTTGGTTATCGTGATTGGCTTATTGGCATTGCTGATGGGGGGGAACGCGTTATTGTGGGCCATTCTGGCTGGCATGGTGGTATTGGCGTTATTACTGGGCGTGATTGGCTGGGGCAGTCTGGTACTGTTGCGCCGCCTGACTGTTACCCGTCTATCATTGCGGCTGGCAATCAACCGTTTGCTACGTCAACCGTGGATGACGTTAACGCAACTGGCGGCATTCTCTTTATCCTTTATGCTGTTAGCATTGTTATTGGTACTGCGTGGGGATCTATTGGATCGTTGGCAGCAACAATTGCCGCCGGACAGCCCGAATTACTTCTTGCTGAATATGACACCGCAACAGGTGCCACAGGTAACTGAGTTTCTGACGCAACATCAGATAACGCCATCAACGTTCTATCCTATCGTGCGGGTACGGCTGTCTGAAATTAACCAGCAACTGGCCACCGAGCGGGTGCGTGAAGATGAACCCGGTGGTGAGGCGGTTAACCGTGAATTGAATCTGACCTGGCAGCAAGATTTACCGGCACACAATATTTTGACCGCCGGTCAATGGCCACCTAAAGCCGATGAAGTGTCGATGGAACAAGGAATTGCTGACAGGCTGGGGATTAAAATCGGCGATAAACTGACATTTAGCGGCGATACGCAGTCATTCGAAGCCAAAGTTAGCAGTATTCGTCAGGTGGATTGGGAAAGCCTGCGGCCAAACTTCTACTTTATCTTCCCGCCAGGTGCATTGGATAAACAGCCACAAACCTGGCTGACCAGTTTCCGCTATCAAGGAGACGGGGAGGTGCTGACACAACTGAATCGGCAGTTCCCAACACTCAGTTTGCTGGATATTGGCGCGATGCTTAAACAGGTCGGGCAGGTGTTGCAGCAGGTGAGTCGTGCACTGGAAGTGATGGTGATACTGGTTATCATCTGTGGCACTTTGTTGCTGTTAGCGCAGGTTCAAGTAGGGATGCGTCAGCGCCGTCAGGAGCTGGTGGTTTACCGGACACTAGGCGCAAGTAAACGCTTACTGCGAGGTACCTTGTGGTGGGAGTTTGCCTTACTGGGATTGGTTGCCGGGCTGGCGGCTGCCATCGGAGCAGAGGCGGCACTGTGGGCATTACAGCGCTTAGTGTTTGATTTCCCATGGCAGCCTAATTGGGTGATGTGGTGGCTGTTGCCGTTGGCTGGCGCGCTATTGTTGTCACTGTGTGGCGGTTGGTTAGGTGCGCGTTTGTTACAGGGAAGGGCGCTGTTCCGCAATTATGACAGTTAGCCCACTTGGGTAATCTGGCGTTGCAGTGTGGCTGCAACGCCAACGATTTGTGGGGCAGGCCAGATGAGTTACAGCTTATCCTGCGCCCAGATCAGCGCGTTCTGGTATTCCGCTGGTAACAACGGCGCAAGTGCGACCAGAGCAGCACGTAATTGTGCGCCATCGGGGTGGTTCAAATTCAGATGACCTACTTTACGGCCTGCGCGCACTTCTTTTTCATACCAGTGCAGATGCACCAACGGCAGAGATAGCCATTCGATGTTCACTGGCGTGCCAATCAGGTTGACCATCGCTGACGGGGTGTTGACCACCGGCGTCGGTAAGGGCAGGTCCAAAATGGCGCGCAGATGCAGTTCAAACTGGCTTATTGACGCACCATTTTGCGTCCAGTGACCGCTATTATGTACCCGTGGTGCCAGCTCATTGATCAACAGATTGTCGCCAACGATAAAGCACTCCATGGCCATTACGCCAACATAATTCAGCTCATCCATAATGGCTGACAGCATTTTTTCAGCTTGTTGCTGTAATCTGCTATCGGGCTGTGGCAAAGCCACGCTCATACGCAGGATGCCATCTTCATGCAGATTGTGGGTTAACGGGTAAAACACCGATTTGCCCTGGCTGCTGCGTGCGCCGACCAGCGAAACTTCACCGCTGAAGTTAATCCCTTGCTCAACGATGCATTCACCGTAAGCATCAGTTGGCAAGGTATCTTGATCACCGGCCCGCAACCGCCACTGACCACGTCCGTCATAGCCACCGACTCGGCGTTTGACAATGGCCAGCTCACCTAATGTTGCAAAGACCTGCGGCCATTCGCTGCTACTTGCTAATAGCTGCCACGGTGCGGTTGGCAGATTCAGGCTATCGAGCAATTGCTTTTGTGTCAGGCGATCAGCCAGACGCGGGAAGATATCGCGGTTAACAAAAGCGGTGTGTGTAGCGAGCTCACGGGTTAACGCCGTTTCTGGCCAGCGCTCAATCTCGGCGGTAATCACACTGTGCTGATAAGGCACGGCTTCAGGTTCCGCATCCAAGCCCACCGGATAAACGGCAATACCCAGGGGTTCGCCAGCCTGACGCAGCATGCGCCCTAGCTGGCCATTACCTAATACGCAAACTGGTTTCATGCCTTCACCTGTAAGTCTGGCACCCGAGGATCTGGATTATCCAGCACTTCGTCAGTTTGGCTTTTGCGCCAATCAGCCAGACGAGCGGCTAATTCAGCATCGTGCAATGCCAATATTTGTGCGGCCAGCAAGGCGGCATTGGCAGCACCGGCTTTACCGATAGCCAAGGTTCCCACCGGGATACCGCGCGGCATTTGTACAATCGAATACAGGCTGTCGACGCCACTCAGCGCAGCACTTTGTACCGGAACACCTAAAACAGGTACCAGCGTTTTTGCCGCAATCATACCTGGCAGATGTGCAGCACCACCGGCACCGGCAATTATCACCTGTAAGCCCTTGGTTTGGGCCGACTCGGCAAAACTGAACAGCTTATCGGGGGTGCGGTGTGCGGAGACAACTTCCACATGAAATGGAACATTGAGCGTGGTGAGCACGTCAGCGGCGAACTGCATGGTGGCCCAGTCACTCTTGGACCCCATTACGATAGCGATTTTAACCCCGGCTGCATAAGCCGAATCGAGGTTAGCTCCCATGAGTGTAAAGCTCCTGTGATTGCGCAAGCGTCGGCCAGAATGATTTTACTTAAATCGTGACTGGCGAAGAGGGCGTAGAGCATATCATGAGCCAAAGGCGAGGAAAACGGTTGCGTCGCGGCTTTTAGTGGGATTTATCGGTTTTTTATACCCACTAGCCAGATAAACCTGAAGGTCAAAATGGGAATTTAATCAACTCAACGTTGTCTGCCGTGACTTTGACCATCGACCCCTCAACATGCCAGGCACCAAGAACCACTCGATGGGCGGTTGTGGCGGGGAGTGCTACGGTGTGAACCGCTGGGCGATGCGTATGCCCGTGGATCATCCAACTGACGCCATTACGTTGGAGGCTATCAATCACTGCTTGTGGATTTACATCCATGATAAGTTCAGATTTGCCGCTATTGTTCTGCTGACTTTGGTTACGCATATAAGCCGCAATGCGTAAACGAAAACGCAGAGGTAGCCACAGGAACAGTTTTTGAATCAGTGGATTATGTACTCTACGACGAAAATGCTGATAGTCGGTGTCATCGGTGCACAGTGTATCACCATGTAAAATAACAATTTTACGGTCATACAGTTCGACGACTATCTCTTCCGGCAGCAGGGTCATACCACTTTCTTGAGCAAAGCGTTTACCGAGCAAAAAGTCACGATTACCGTGGATAAAGTAGCAAGGTACACCCTGTTGTTGGAGTGATTTCAGCGCAGCGGCAACTTGCCGGTACAGTGGTTCGGGGTCATCATCGCCAATCCAGGACTCGAACAGATCACCCAGGATATATAACGCATCAGCATGAATGGCTTCACGCTGTATAAAATGCAGGAAACCGGCAGTGATTGCCGGTTCCTGAACGCTAAGATGCAGATCTGCAATAAAAAGCGTGCTCATTAAGCTGTCATTATTCGCTAATAGTGACGCTTTTGATGATCACATCTTCTTTTGGTACATCCTGATGCATACCGCTACGGCCAGTAGCAACGTTTTTGATTTTATCAACAACGTCCATACCTTCAGTGACTTCAGCAAATACGCAGTAACCCCAACCATCTGGGCGCTCTGAACGGAAGTTCAGGAAGTCGTTGTCGGCAACGTTAATGAAGAACTGTGCAGTGGCAGAGTGCGGATCGTTGGTACGCGCCATTGCCAGGGTGCCACGGGTGTTTTTCAGGCCGTTGTTAGCTTCGTTTTTGATAGTTGCATCCGTGGTTTTCTGGTTCATGCCCGGCTCAAAACCACCGCCTTGAATCATGAAACCGTCGATAACACGGTGGAAGATAGTGTTATCATAGAAGCCCTTACGGCAGTAGTTCAGGAAGTTTTCAACGGTAACCGGCGCTTTATCCGCGAAGGTATTGACGACGATATCGCCGTGATTAGTATGAAACGTGACCATAATAATGTTCCTGCTAGTGTAATAGTGTATTCACAAATGAGTCGTAACTCTTTAGACGGCTCTTATATCATAACTCTGAGATTGAGTCAGCACTCGAAACGCCAGCAAGATGTGTGAAAAAGTGCTGAATCAGTGGCTGATTTACCGCATAATCTGATGATATCCTTTTATCTCCCTCGTCCTTGACGTTGTTTGCGCTCTACCGGCAACGCCAATGAGTTTGGGTATAAACCATGCTTACCGCAAAACAAAAACCACGGAATGTCCCGATGCTAAAGATTTTTAATACACTGAGTCGCCAAAAAGAGGAATTCAAGCCTATTCATGCCGGTAAAATTGGTATGTACGTATGCGGGATCACCATTTATGACCTGTGTCACATTGGGCATGGGCGTACTTTTGTCGCTTTCGACGTCGTGGCGCGTTATTTGCGTTATTTAGGTTACTCTCTGACGTATGTGCGTAACGTTACCGATGTTGACGATAAAATTATCAAGCGCGCATTGGAAAACAATGAAAGCTGTGAGCAACTGACGACACGTATGCTGGCAGAAATGCATAAAGATTTCGATGCACTGAATCTTGAACGCCCTGATTTAGAGCCGCGTGCGACTCACCATATTCCTGAAATTATTGCGCTGACTGAGCGTTTGATTGCCCGTGATCACGCTTATGTCGCGTCAAATGGCGATGTAATGTTTGCTGTGGACAGTGATCCTGATTACGGTTTGCTGTCCCGTCAGGATTTGGATCAATTGCAGGCCGGTGCCCGGGTTGAAGTGGCTGATGTTAAACGTAATCCGATGGATTTTGTCTTGTGGAAAATGTCTAAACCGGGTGAACCAAGTTGGGCATCGCCTTGGGGGCCGGGCCGCCCTGGCTGGCATATCGAGTGCTCGGCGATGAATGGCAAACAGTTGGGCGCACATTTTGATATTCACGGCGGCGGTTCTGATTTGATGTTCCCGCACCACGAAAATGAAATTGCGCAATCTACCTGTGCCCATGATGGTCCCTATGTGAACTACTGGATGCACTCCGGTATGGTGATGATTGACAAAGAAAAAATGTCTAAATCACTGAATAACTTTTTCACAATTCGTGATGTGCTGGCCTATTACGATGCTGAAACCGTACGTTACTTCCTGATGTCCGGCCACTATCGCAGTCAGCTTAACTACAGCGAAGAGAACCTCAAACAGGCACGTGCCTCACTAGAACGCCTGTATACCGCTCTGCGTGGTACTGATGCGAGTGCGACGCCTGCGGGTGGTGCAGAGTTTGAAGCGCGTTTCCGTGCCGCAATGGATGATGATTTTAATACGCCAGAAGCCTATTCGGTACTGTTTGATATTGCCCGTGAAGTAAACCGCCTGAAAACTGAAGATATTATGGCGGCGAATGGCTTAGCGGCAGAATTGCGTAAACTGGCCCATGTGCTGGGATTATTAGAGCAGGATCCAGAGCTATTTTTACAAAGCGGCGCGCAGACTAATGACGACGAAGTAGCAAAAATAGAAGCGTTGATTAAGCAACGTAACGATGCCCGTAGCAGTAAAGATTGGGCGCTGGCCGATTCGGCCCGTGATCAGTTGAATGAGCTGGGTATTGTGCTGGAAGATGGCCCACAAGGGACGATATGGCGCCGTAAATAGCATGGTATTGGGTGGATAGGTGCAATTTAGCTATCTGCATCTAAAAAAATTGCGGTTCTGGTGCTGACCAGTAACCGCATTTTTTTGCCCTTATCTCGCCATGGCAGTCTTTCGCAATAACCAGCTAGAACTCGCCTTTGCTGAGGTGATTAGGCTTTAACCTGCACTTTCATGCCTTGAAACTCAACAATCTGGTCAGCCAGGATTTTGCAGCGCTTACGCGTTTCTACATTCCCGTCGACTTTCACCTGTCCATCTGCGATGGCGGCTTTCGCTGAGGCACCGCTGTCGTTCCAGCCCTGTAACTTTAATAAGTCACACAGCTCAACGTGCGGGTGTTTTTCCAAATGAAAAATGTCCATTCCTATCCTTACAATCAATTTTCGTTGATGTCGTGATATTCCTCGCAGGCTTGCAAGGTATTTTGTATCAGTGTTGCAACGGTCATCGGCCCGACGCCACCGGGAACCGGTGTAATCCAACCCGCACGCTCAACGGCGACATCAAATTCTACATCGCCGACTACTTTACCACTTTCCAGACGGTTAATGCCTACATCAATCACGATAGCACCAGGTTTAATCCATTCACCGGGAATAAAACCGGGTTTACCCACGGCAACCACCAGCAAGTCAGCATTTTCCACATGTTGGCGCAGATTTTTGGTAAAACGATGCGTGACGGTGGTAGTGCAACCTGCTAGCAGCAGTTCAAGGCTCATCGGGCGGCCTACAATATTGGATGCACCGACCACAACTGCATTGAGGCCGTAAGTCGAGATATTATAACGCTCCAGCAAGGTAACGATGCCGCGTGGGGTACAAGGGCGCAATTTCGGTGCGCGTTGACACAGACGGCCCACGTTATACGGGTGGAAGCCATCTACATCTTTATCTGGGTGGATACGTTCCAGTACTTTGACATTATCAATACCGGCAGGCAGTGGTAGTTGCACCAGAATCCCATCAATTTCACCATCGTCATTCAGTGAATCAATCAATGCCAGCAGCTCTGCCTCAGTGGTGGTCACTGGCAGATCATAAGAACGCGAAACAAAACCGACCTCTTCGCACGCCTTACGCTTACTGGCGACATAAATTTGTGAGGCTGGGTTGACACCAACTAATACTACAGCCAGGCCGGGAGCACGCTTACCGGCAGCCAAACGTTTCTGTACCAACGCAGCAACTTCATTTCTTACCTGCTGCGCAATCGTTTTACCATCAATAATTTTTGCTGACATCAGTGGAGGGATCCATCAATTAAAAAAAGCGGGAATGTGCCTATTTTGTCAGAAGCGGGGCGTGCTGTCAGGCGTATAATAACGATTAATTAACGATTAAATAGCCAGATGATAAACCGTAAGGCGAAAACCCATTGACTCGAAAGAGACTGCCCGTATAATCCAACCCGCAACTGACTACCGGCAGTGTTCTGTGCTGCGGTAAATATCAAATGCGCCCTTAGCTCAGTTGGATAGAGCAACGGCCTTCTAAGCCGTAGGTCACAGGTTCGAATCCTGTAGGGCGTACCATTAAAATCAATGATTTACCCTCTATTTACCCCCTAATTATCAGCAACCTTTTTTAAAAGTGCCAGATTAGTGACATTAATCCCCATTACCTCGTCAATTTTACGCGCATGCTCAGTTAGATGGTTTGGCGACAAGTGAGCATATCGACGGACCATTTCGATGCTTTCCCATCCTCCCATTTCCTGAAGTGCTGATAGTGGTACCCCGGCTTGAACTAACCAGCTCGCCCAGGTGTGCCGCAAATCGTGGAAACGGAAATCAGTGATTCCTGAGCGCTTTAATCCAGTTCTCCATGCTGTATTATCATCAACGCGCATTTTCCTGACCTCGTCGGTTTTTGTTCCATCTGCCCGGTGCCATGCCGAGGTGTGGACAAACACATATCTTGAGTGTCGGCCTATCTGTTCACGTAATACCTTGCATGACATATCGTTCAGAGCTACGCCAATTGCCTTGCCCGCTTTTGCGTTCTCTGGGTGAATCCATGCAACCTTTCTTTGCATATCGATTTGCGACCATTCCAGATCCAGAATGTTCGACCTTCGAAGCCCGGTAGCCAGAGCAAAGACCACTACAGGGCGGAAGTTCTCAGGCATACAATTGATTAAGGTTACAGCCTCATCTTTTGTCAGCCAGCGTATCCGCTTGCTCTGTGGTTTTCTGGTCTTGATAACTGGCGCTTTAGCTAACCACTTCCATTCGTCTGCTGCTGCCCGCAACAGGCTGCGTATAAATGAAAGGTGCTGGCTTCTTGTTGCCGGTGAAACCTGTTTTTCCACATAGCCAGGTATTGGTTTTTTCTTCCTTAATGCTGCATCCCTTTTCGACTCCCAGATCTGCCTATGCTTCCTGTTTGGCATTCTGGACACCGCTTTCATGATCTTATCTTCAGTAATACTGGATATTGGCATCCCAGAAAAATGACCGAGGAAAAACTCAATCTTCGTTCGGTCATCATCCAGCGATCGCTTATGCTCTTTTTCTGTCAGCCAACGCAAGCATGTTTCATCAAAAGCGTGTTCAGCTATTTCACCTAGCTTATCCACCCTCCATGCATCTGCCTTTAACTGATCGAAGAGTTCCTGCGCTTGTTTCTTGTCTGCCGTACCAAGGCAGCGTCTAACTCTCTCCCCGTTCGGGCGAACGAAATCACAGTACCACTTGCCGTACCTTTGTTTGAGCGCCATACAGATTCCTTCTCTGCTTGGCCGTTTTCTGCATTCACGGCCTGATTGTGTTGGTTGCTGTGGATATATTCAAGACATGCTGATTTCAGAATTTCAAAACTTCCGCCGCCATTAGCTCCGCTCTTGCCCGCTTTTAGTCGCTTATTTTTTATTAGTAAGCGGACGGTTCGCGGGGATTTTCGCAGGTAGGCGGCGGCCTGTGGCAAGTCGAATAACTCATCATCAAGCCGAATATCATTCATAGCTGGCCTCTTATCTCTTTATCAATCCCATCACCTATCCCACTTAAACTGACCATTCAGCACTCCAATGGCGAAAAGAAGCCAAGCCAGCTTGTAGCCAAGTGGCTTTAGCTTTTCGTAGTGGCGAAGAATGATAGGGCGGGTGATGGAGTCTTTATTTGTGTTAGCCGGCAGAGCGGCAAGTGTGGTTTTAATTTCGTTGTTACACATTCTTGCGGTGGATTGGAGCGCGTTCTGTCTCTCTTCTGGAGTCACGTATCACCATCCCTTTACCCACACCAACCAGAACGCCGCGCATCCGCCGACGATAAGCAATATCCAGTCGAGATATGCCATTACGAAGCTAAGTGCATCCATAAATTACTCCTTTGGTTTCCGGTAACCGGCATCATAAATAGCCTCCATCCCCTTCCTATCCCAATCATTCCCAACATCTACGCCTGCGCCGTCAGAAAAATAGATAGATAACAGGTCATCAACGGTAGCCTTTCTCCGCTCAGACTCTTCCTCTTCAAGGATCTCATTGCATAGGCCCACGCACTCATTGCAGATATTCACCTCGGGTCCGGTAATTATGCGAACCTCGATTTCAGGTTTCTTGCAGAATGAGCATGTAACCCCCGCCGGTACCTCTTCAACTTTCCACTTAGCGAAATCAATCTTTATATTATTCGTTATCATCAGTGAACTCCCTTCATAGCATCACCCACCACATAGACAACCAGGCAGATAATGAATAATGCAAAGCATATGCCTATCAATATTTCCGTTACTTTTGGTTGGTTCATGCTGCCTCCGAACTGCCAGGTATTAGTTT
>NZ_JAZGQE010000440.1:0-727 GCF_048593885.1 Yersinia sp. 1252 StPb PI
ACATGCTGGAACTAATATTTTAACGGTATATTTAGCATCGAATTTTATATTTTTAATTTCAGTGTGACTCTTGAGTTTACCATAACGACTCTTTTTACCATCATGCGATTTGATATACCAATAAACAGAATCGTGCTCATAATTCCCAAGTCTAATCAATAGAGTTGGCTGAGAGGAAACACTATTCATTATATGGTTCGCCAATGCCATACATTCGCTGCAATACCGTAACTTGTTTCTTTTTAATATGAAGAAAGTTATTTAATTGATAATGTTTATCCTTACCATCAAGACCAAATGATAATGAGATAAAATACTCATCTGTTGCAAAGTTTGACATGGAAATGTCTCTTATCTTTTGTCTATCATTGATTGCTACCACTGAATTGTTTAACATCGAATCAAAGAAAGTTTCAACATTATCCCAGCCAGTTGCTGGTTTGGATAATATAACCCTGACAATATCTTCTTCACTAAGAGTATTCATAAGCATTGCCTGAACGAGCTTGGCATGTTGTATTTCAAGCGTATTTATATTAACTAATAATACGTTGTCATTTCTAGTACAGATCAGTGGTGTCAGTTGTAAAAGTAACTTATTACTATTATGGGGTAAAAAAACAGCTAAATCATCATTGGAATTAGTATTCTTTGGCCTAAGTGTTGAACCAGTATAGATATTATACTTGTTATTTTCGCAACAATCACGTTTAATAAAGTCAGATAT
>NZ_JAZGQE010000441.1:0-721 GCF_048593885.1 Yersinia sp. 1252 StPb PI
GCAGCGAAGTGTATCGGTAACTCGTTTTAACCCCACCACGGAACTCTCAGTAAACGGATTTCACTATCTGGAGTTCAGCATGAGCGACTCATTCGAAAAGTGGCTCAACGAGCCTATTGGCCCTAACGGTGAACAACGCCGCTACGTCCTCAGTATACCCCGTCAACACTTCGCTAAAACCGTATGGACAGATTGCAAGAAAGCAATCAAAGGGAAACGGACTTCATCTAAATAACCTGGAGATTCCCTATGCACATCAAAATTGAAGGTTACGTCATCACGAGTAACGAGAATGAATTCGTCCTGAATGCAGTTAACGTTTTCGGCAAAGACAGTAAGAACGCTGGCGAAACCTACCTGAAAGTTATCGGGTATTACCCAATGCTGAATCAGCTTATCACTGCCTTAATCATGCGCAGTATTAAGCAGTCAGAAGTCGAATCCCTGCAAGCCATGCAGCAACACATTACTCGCGTCAGCCTTGCATGCGAGAAGGCGCTTAATGATTTCACATCAGAACCGGCAAATGATGAGGTGGCCTGATGGACGATATCAGCGAACTAATTCTGACTATTGGCCGCGCGCCGGATGACGGACGTGACCACAAAGAAGCGTATGTGTGGGATATGAAAATAAAGCAGCGGCTACGAACCGGCGATAAATCAAAGAGACCGGTACCGACGCAAGTTGTCCCGCCGACTCCAGTCAAGACAGTGAAGGC
>NZ_JAZGQE010000442.1:0-719 GCF_048593885.1 Yersinia sp. 1252 StPb PI
CATTAAGAAATTAACTTTTCCGATTAATGAAAATAAATAATATGGATCTTTTATTTTTAACTGTGTCACATGCGATATAAAACCATATTTTAATATGAAATTCATAGTGTTCTTTAATTCACGGCGGAAACTTCTGGGGACACGAATATTATCTTCGGTAATCGCAATGCCAGTTATTATTTTTTTTCGAGCATTAATAAGTAATGCTGTTTTTTTAGTGTTAACCTTTAAACCGTAATCTGAAACTATCTCTGTTATGACTTCGATCAGCGTATGAGGAACATAATCGCCAGAAATTGCGAGATCATCAGCATATCGGGAATACTTTAAGTTATACTTCAGACAAAGATTAGTTAACCTTTCATCTAACCCTTTTAAAAGTAGATTTGATAAGTATGGGCTTGTAGCTGCTCCTTGAGCTAGATGTTCATCATAACAACATAATGCGGCTAAATAGAATGAAACATTATTAGCATATCCTCGTTGTTGAAAATATCTTACAACCCAATTAATTGGAATCGATGGAAAAAAATCTTCTAAATCCATTTTTAGTAATGTTTTAGAGCCAATATGAATTTTAGCATTAGAAATAATAGATTTTTTTGGGGTGAATCCATGGCATGAGTAGTGGGGGTGCTCAGTTAAAAGGATATTTTTATATATCCAGTGCTGACAAGATAGTAGAGAAGGATATGGAGCAACTATATTACGGTCGCCAC
>NZ_JAZGQE010000443.1:0-714 GCF_048593885.1 Yersinia sp. 1252 StPb PI
ATAGATAACTAAAGCGCCTTCGAGACCATCTTGATATCGCAGATTCTGTTGAGTATACTTTAAAGGGTTGCACTCAATGGTCACATTCTTTTTTTATTAAAAATAACTTGAGAGGCTGAGCTAATCATGGATGAAAAAAATAAGCCATCGGATTCAAAAAATTTAGTCGTAAAATCCTTGAATTCACTTCCGCTGATTTCCATTATGGAACACAGCCATGAACCGTGGGTTGTAAGAGATTGCCAATCGCGTTACGTGTACGTAAATCAAGCCGGTCTGGATTTTTTAAATTTACCTGCTGGTTTTGATATCGAGGGACGGTTAGATAACGAATGTCCGGCTGATTGGGCGGAATTTGCTGAACAATATCAAGCCAATGATAGAAAAGCGGAAAAGAGTGGAAAACGCGTGGCTATTATTTCAACCAATTTTTATGGCCGAGATAGAATACTAGAACCCTACTATTTACCCAGGTTTCCTATTTACAATAAAATCGGTGAATGTATTGGAACATTAACAAATGCCAGCAAATTAAATTTTATTTCTCTTTCTCAATATATAGACCGCCGTACACCTTCAGTATTAACACTTACCCCGCCAACAGATCTGTTTAGCGAAAAAGAACTTGAGATAATCTTTTTCATATTACAACCTATGACTACTAAAATGGTAGCGAAAAGGCTTTCTTTATCACACAGAACAATAGAAAATAGA
>NZ_JAZGQE010000444.1:0-711 GCF_048593885.1 Yersinia sp. 1252 StPb PI
GCATTGACCTTATCAGTGCTATCCCAATTATCTCGCTGGAGATAATATAATAAAAAATAATCCTACCAGTAGGATGGTTCCACATTGACTCAATAGTCGTTGGATCCATAAAGTAAAGAAAAAGAGAGAATACAAAAGGTATGATAGAGAGAATATTTACTGACATCCGTGTTTGTGCCGTCATCACGGCTNTCTTCTGTTCGGATGTTTTGCTTTTTGTTATCACTTGGGACAATCGACTGGTAAGTTCTCTTAATTGCCCACCTTGTTGCAAGTTAAATAAAATGATGGTGATAAGAAAGTAAAACTCGGGGTAACGAAAGCGTTGATAGGCATCATAAAAAACAGTTTCAGGAGACTCTCCCACATTCAATCGGCGGCAAATAAGGCTTAATTCATTCCCTAATGGCCCAGCGACCTCTTTCCCACAACGTTCTAATACCTGGTTAATACTGGCACCGCTACTGGCCGCCATATTAATCATCAACAAGACCTCTGGGAAATCTCTTTTAAATAGCTTGTGATTATTTTTACGCGAAAAGCGTATTTGAAAAAATATGATACTGAACAAAATAAATGTCAATACCACCAGAGTATTTATCCCAAACCATGTTTTATTTATAATGTAAATGCATATTGCATAACCGATAGGCATGGCTATATGCATTTTATTTTTGTTTTTATCAATGCTTAATAAATACTTAATCCATT
>NZ_JAZGQE010000445.1:0-694 GCF_048593885.1 Yersinia sp. 1252 StPb PI
CAAATAACATACTCGGAAATAGTAATTCAGACGGCGAGTTTTCTAGCCTGATCATATCGGTTATCGGGGTTATTTTATCGGTAGGTGCAGTTTATATCACACAGCTAATTTTTCAGGAAATATCAGAAAGTTTTCATGTGGCGGTACTAGATGCACGCTATTCATTTAGTGTGTCATGCTTTATTTATGCTATTTCATTTTTTATATTTGGTCCTCTATCTGACAGAGCGTCAGCTAAGTATTTGAGCTTGTTTGGATGCGCAGGTGTTATTTTCTGTTTGATTATTTGCCTTTATATTACAAACTATAATGTTTTTCTTCTCGTTATGGCATTACTTGGATTTTTTGCTGCTGCGGTTCCTGCTGCTTTATTTGCTTATACTGCTAAAAATACTGCGTCGGATAGACTCCCACAAGCAATGGGATTAATGATATCGGCATCAATTGTCGGTATCATTTTTAGTCGTAGCATCATTGGTATTTTATCCGATCACTTTTCCTGGCGTACTGCGTTCTCTATGTATGCAGTGCTAGTTCTGATTTCAGCACTGCTGATAATTATTGGGCTAAAAGAAAACTCTACTGTCGAGCGTAATCATAAAAAATTGAGTCATGTTTATATAAATGCAGCAAAAATGCTCACTGATAGAAATATTATTCTGTTTTTATCTTTAGGTTTTCTCCTTTTCTTTAG
>NZ_JAZGQE010000446.1:0-684 GCF_048593885.1 Yersinia sp. 1252 StPb PI
CAGGGACCAGGCATCTGCTGGTCCCCACCCATAGTAATAGGTCACATCTGCTAGTTCGTTACCCCATTCTCCACCTGGGGGGAGTAGGCTAAAAAACCCATCATGTAGACCTCACAGGCTTTATAGTCGGTAAAAGCCATCTTTTTGATGGCTTCACGCGGCACATTCGACACCAGCGAAATAAGCAGCCCCATCGCACTGAGTGCACCAGATTTAGCCTGTTCGTCATAAAACTGCTGAACCTGAATCAATATCGGCTCACTGAGTTCGATAGCCTCATAGGTGGTTTTAGTGGCTTCATGAGAAATAGGCTTAACGAGAGGGATTGTTTTAGTGCGTTCCAGTTCAGACATCTTAGTTCTCCGTCACCGATACAGAACCACCTTCCCAGCGAATATCAGCAGTCGCCTCGGTGCTATCTACTTCTTGGGTATTTACCGACCACAGACCACTGCCGATAATCGTTTTGCCATTGGCCAGCTCACAGACAATATTGACATTGGTCTGGTCGTTAAAATCGCTGATCGACGTGCCGCCACTGTCACGGATTTGGCAGGAAATAAACGGGGCGCTAAAGGTTTCTTTATAACCATGCACCCCATCCATACCCGTCAGGGTTTCACGCTTGAATTTTGAGGGGCTGTATTTAAATTGCCCCGCAACCATGATGGTCAGGCCGTCAAC
>NZ_JAZGQE010000447.1:0-684 GCF_048593885.1 Yersinia sp. 1252 StPb PI
CTTGATTCTACATTACCCGCAGTCACCACACCGGTGGCTACATATTCTGCCCAATAATCAAATCGAGCACTGTTACCTGCAATAGTTTGTTCTTGATGTTTATCATTTGCTACCGATAAATTTAAAGGAGTAGTATCTTTATTTAGAATACTAATTTGCACATTAGCAGCAGCGTCTACAGCAGAATTTTTCAAATTGCCAGTGCTATCGTCAATCGTGCCTCTGGCCCTTTCAAAATTCACATTTGCTTTTGCGCCATCAGTACATTCTGCTCCTGTTAGTGCGATATAAAATTTAGTTGCTTGCGCACGTTGACCAATACTTGATAATGCAGAAGTACTGACAGTTTTAAGAGGAACGGTAAAATCATTACTCCCAGCACTCCCTGCTTCTGTTCCACCAGTTATTTCACAAGTAACAGCCGAGACTGCTCCCGTAAAAGTAATGGTGCCATCTTCAGCCGCAGCTTGAGGTGAAGTAGAGAGTACTGAAAATGCGAAACACACAATGGTGGCAATTTTTGTTCTTAAATTACCATCCTTAATAATATCTTTATTCCTTTTGCACATAACTAAACTTCCACTCTTCGTTTTTTAAGAGGTGGGATTATTACTTCATATCTGCAAAAAATAAAATAAAACAGTTTTAATTAATTCTTAACTAGCACACTATATATAGTTAAGA
>NZ_JAZGQE010000448.1:0-674 GCF_048593885.1 Yersinia sp. 1252 StPb PI
GGCTCAGTCAGTCTTCAATAAAAAAACATGCAATAGGCCATTATATCTCGCGTAAGGCATTATTGGAAAATACTCCAAAGATTGTATGGTTATATAGGCCATTGGATTTTATAAAAACTATCATACGTATTAATCAGGCTATCGCTATGATGGATAAGAAGTATGTCATTGAAGAAAAAAATTCACTCTTACTTAAAATTGTTACACTGCCTGGTGTGATAATTCGTAAAATTAAGTCACAACAAGGGATTTCATGAAAGTAATTGCTTTCTTTGGTGGCGATATCAGTCTCACCGGTGGTACTGAGAGAGTCAGTTTAGCTCTTGCTAACTATCTGGTTAAAGATGGCTATCGGGTTATTATTATCAGTTTAAGTGGTAATGCTTCGCCTTTTTTTCATGTAGATGAAAGAATAAAAATCGTATCACTTTTTGATAAAAAAAAACGCTTCTCACTTGCCTACTTGTCTGTCGTTTTTAGATTACGCCGTATCTTAATAGATGAATCAATCGATGTTTTGATTGATGTTGATACAATGTTAGCATTATTTAGTACTACAGCTTTATTAGGCACTAAGATAAAGCATATATCGTGGGAACATTTTAATTATAAAAATGATCTAAATATAAAGTCACGGAAACTAGCCAGGAAAGTAGCAGCCAAATATGCTGACG
>NZ_JAZGQE010000449.1:0-673 GCF_048593885.1 Yersinia sp. 1252 StPb PI
ATATTTTTAATTTTTCGAGTTGGGATTGCATCATTAACGTAATTTTTCTGCCGCGATGATACTCCTTATCAGGTAAGAAATGCCGTTGATTTTAATTGTAATTATCTCACTAAAAATATTGCTACCCAGATTATTCATACGAAATATGTAAATCCCCCATTCGTTTAGCTCTGGTTTAAGTTTGCCGTGAAAATTAAACTACTCCATATTTGTAGGTTTGTCGCATTAACAGAGCGAGGTCGGCAAAATAGCACTGCCTATTTTTCAAGCCGCCAACAGATAAAATTGTTCTGCCGGTGACAATCCGTCACCAGTAGGATGATGAAGTTGTCCTTTGCGGATTATCTGTAGCAGCTCAATACCAGCGGACACACTGAGCAATAATATCGACGGGATAATGCAGGCGACAGAGGGCGTTTCGGATCAGAGACATGGGCAGGTAACATCACAAAAAAAAACAGCATGTTACCTAACAGCGCCTTAATGCGACAAAGCCTGCTATATCCCATTCGCTCTCATCGGGCTAAATTTGCACTAAATTGATTGGGATTTTGATAGATAAAGTCTGTGATGAAGATAAGTACTCACTATTTGCTGACTTACCACTATTAATGCAACACAGTCGTATAACCATCAATCCGTATTTGTTTGAATAATTAATAAAAGCATCTAT
>NZ_JAZGQE010000044.1:0-29170 GCF_048593885.1 Yersinia sp. 1252 StPb PI
CCAATAAATATATATTTTTCATTGTGATAACCCCATTTATTACCTTAAAGATATATCTTAAGCCTATATTTGACCTGAGTATTCTTTCTCGCTAAGTTGGAGGTCCGCTGGAAGCTTTCTAGACGGGCAAACGTCTAGTCATAATTATGCAGTAATTTAAGACTCCCTCTTAAAACAAGTCTTATACCACTTGTGAGAACCGTCACAAGAGGCCATTGGCGGAGGGCGGAAAAGCAGATTTGTCGCGAAATACGCGGCTCTCAGCCCACCCCGCCTGATGTAACCATGTCCTTCTGGAGTCGGTTTGTGAGAGTCTCGCAGAGCCTGGGGAGGTTCACTGATATGTTGTACGATAAATCCCTTGAGAGGGACAACTGTGGTTTCGGCCTAATCGCCCACATAGAAGGCGAACCTAGCCATAAGGTAGTGCGTACCGCTATACACGCACTGGCCCGCATGCAACACCGTGGCGCGATACTTGCTGATGGCAAGACCGGCGACGGTTGTGGCTTGTTGTTACAAAAACCGGATCGTTTTTTCCGGATGGTCGCTGAAGAACGCGGATGGCGTTTGGCCAAAAACTATGCCGTAGGCATGATGTTTCTCAGTCAGGACGAAGAACTCGCCAAGGCAAGCCGCCGCATTGTAGAAGAAGAATTGCAAAACGAAACGCTGTCGATTATCGGCTGGCGTGAAGTGCCGACCAACCCGGATGTTCTCGGTGAAATTGCCCTCTCCTCCCTGCCTCGGATTGAACAAATTTTTGTGAACGCCCCTGCTGGCTGGCGTCCACGTGATATGGAACGCCGCCTGTTTGTGGCGCGTCGCCGTATCGAAAAGCGTATTTCAGAAGATAAAGATTTCTACGTATGTAGTTTCTCTAATCTGGTGACGATCTATAAAGGCTTATGTATGCCTGCGGATCTGCCGCGCTTCTATCTTGATTTGGCTGATTTGCGCATGGAGTCGGCAATCTGCCTGTTCCACCAGCGCTTCTCAACCAATACCGTGCCACGCTGGCCACTGGCTCAGCCGTTCCGTTATCTGGCCCACAACGGCGAAATCAATACCATCGCCGGTAACCGCCAATGGGCGCGCGCACGTGCTTATAAATTCAAAACGCCATTAATCCCGGATTTGCAGGATGCGGCTCCTTTCGTCAATGAGACCGGCTCTGACTCCAGTTCACTGGATAACATGTTGGAACTGTTCCTCAGTGGCGGTATGGACTTGATTCGTGCCATGCGTCTGCTAGTGCCACCGGCCTGGCAGAACAACCCAGATATGGATACCGACCTGCGCGCCTTCTTTGACTTCAACTCCATGCATATGGAGCCGTGGGATGGCCCGGCCGGGATTGTGATGTCAGATGGCCGTTATGCCGCTTGTAACCTTGATCGTAATGGCTTGCGCCCTGCGCGCTACGTTATCACCAAAGATAAGCTGATCACCTGTGCTTCTGAAGTGGGCATCTGGGATTATCAGCCCGATGAAGTGATTGAAAAAGGTCGCGTCGGCCCCGGTGAACTGATGGTGATCGATACCCGCAGCGGTAAGATCCTCCATTCAGCCGAAACGGATAACGATCTGAAAAGCCGCCACCCGTATAAAGAGTGGATGGAGAAGAACGTTAAGCGTCTGGTGCCGTTCGAAGATCTGCCAGAAGATCAGGTGGGCAGCCGTCAGTTAGATGATTCGACACTGGAAACCTACCAGAAGCAATTTGGTTACAGCAGTGAAGAGCTGGACCAAGTCATCCGTGTGCTGGGTGAAATTGGTCAGGAAGCCACCGGCTCAATGGGTGATGACACCCCATTTGCGGTGCTATCCAGCGGCCCACGTATTATTTACGATTACTTCCGCCAGCAATTTGCGCAGGTCACCAACCCGCCCATCGATCCGCTGCGTGAAGCACACGTTATGTCACTGGCGACCAGTATCGGTCGTGAAATGAACGTGTTCTGCGAAGCAGAAGGTCAGGCGCACCGACTGAGCTTTAAATCGCCGATCCTGTTGTTCTCTGATTTCCAACAGTTAACCACGTTGGAAGGGGAGCATTATCGTGCTGATCGTGTGGATTTGACCTTTGATCCTGCCGAAACTGACCTGGAACAAGCGGTTCTGAGATTATGTGAAGAAGCGGAGCGCAAAGTCCGTGACGGTGCCGTAATGCTGGTACTGTCTGATCGTGCCATCGCCCCTAACCGCCTGCCGGTACCCGCACCAATGGCTGTCGGCGCTATCCAGACCCGCCTGGTTGAGAAAAATCTACGCTGCGACGCCAACATTATTGTTGAAACTGCCAGTGCCCGCGACCCGCATCACTTCGCCGTGCTGCTCGGTTTTGGTGCGACTGCGATTTACCCTTATTTAGCTTATGAATCATTGGCTAAATTGGTTGATAGCCAAGCGATTGATAAGAAGTATCGCGATGTGATGCTTAACTATCGTAATGGGATCAACAAGGGCCTATACAAAATCATGTCCAAAATGGGCATTTCAACTGTGGCCTCTTACCGCTGTGCCAAGCTGTTTGAAGCGGTTGGCCTGCATCGTGATTTGTCTAATCTCTGTTTCCAGGGCGTGGTCAGTCGTATCGGTGGAGCCAGCTTCAGTGATTTCCAACAAGATCTGCAAAATCTGTCTAAACGTGCCTGGCTGAAACGCAAGCCGTTGGATCAGGGCGGTTTATTGAAGTTTGTTCACAACGGCGAATACCATGCGTATAACCCGGATGTGGTCAGCACCTTACAAAAAGCGGTTCACAGTGGTGAATACAGCGATTATCAGGTTTATGCCAAGCTGGTTAATGAGCGCCCGATTGCCACACTGCGTGATCTGTTAGCCATTAAACCGCAAGGCACCCCGATCCCGGTGGATCAAGTGGAACCGGCTGAATCACTGTTTACTCGCTTTGATACGGCGGCAATGTCTATCGGCGCACTTAGCCCGGAGGCCCATGAATCATTGGCTATCGCCATGAACAGTCTGGGTGGCTTCTCTAACTCCGGTGAAGGTGGCGAAGATCCGGCCCGTTACGGTACGAATAAAGTTTCTCGTATCAAGCAGGTGGCCTCTGGTCGTTTCGGTGTGACACCGGCGTATCTGGTAAACGCCGATGTTATCCAGATCAAAGTAGCACAAGGTGCAAAACCAGGTGAAGGCGGCCAGTTACCCGGTGATAAAGTCACACCTTATATCGCCAAACTGCGCTATTCCGTACCGGGAGTGACATTGATCTCCCCACCACCGCACCATGATATTTACTCAATCGAAGACCTGGCACAGCTCATTTTCGACTTGAAACAGGTCAATCCGAAAGCGTTGATTTCGGTGAAACTGGTATCTGAGCCGGGCGTGGGTACCATTGCTACCGGCGTAGCGAAAGCTTATGCCGACCTGATTACCATTGCTGGGTACGACGGTGGTACCGGTGCCAGCCCGCTCTCTTCAGTGAAATATGCCGGTTGCCCGTGGGAGCTAGGATTAGTTGAAACGCAACAAGCGCTGGTTGCTAACGGCCTGCGCCATAAAATCCGTCTACAAGTGGATGGTGGCTTGAAAACCGGCGTCGATATTGTTAAAGCCGCGATTCTGGGTGCAGAAAGCTTCGGCTTCGGTACCGGGCCTATGGTGGCACTCGGTTGTAAATACTTACGTATTTGCCACCTGAATAACTGCGCCACCGGTGTAGCAACTCAGGATGAAAAACTGCGTCGTGACCATTATCACGGCTTGCCTGAACGGGTGGTTAATTACTTCCAGTTTATCGCACGGGAAACTCGTGAAATCATGGCTGAGTTGGGTGTAAGCCAACTGGTTGATTTAATTGGTCGTACTGACATGCTGCTGGAACTGGATGGCATCTCAGCCAAACAGAATAAACTGGATCTGTCGCCGATGCTGAAAACCGCTACGCCACATCCGGGTAAGGCACTGTATTGTACCGAAAGTAACCCTCCGTTCGATAAAGGCATATTGAACAAAGAGTTACTGTCGCAAGCTGAACCGCACATTGAAGCGAAACACAGTAAGACGTTCTACTTCGATATCCGTAATACTGACCGTTCCGTAGGTGCCGCGCTGTCGGGCGCGATTGCCACTAAACATGGTGATCAAGGTCTGGCAACCGACCCAATCAAAGCTTATTTCTCCGGTACTGCCGGTCAAAGCTTTGGTGTCTGGAATGCCGGTGGTGTTGAGTTAACCCTGACCGGTGATGCCAACGACTATGTCGGTAAAGGGATGGCCGGTGGCCGTATTGCAGTGCGCCCTCCTGTCGGCTCCAACTTCCGCAGCCATGAGGCCAGCATTGTCGGCAACACCTGTCTGTATGGCGCGACTGGCGGCAAATTATTCGCCGCAGGCCGTGCAGGTGAGCGTTTCGCCGTGCGTAACTCTGGGGCTATCACCGTTGTTGAAGGTATCGGTGATAACGGTTGTGAATACATGACTGGTGGTATTGTCTGCGTACTGGGTCGCACTGGGATTAACTTCGGTGCTGGTATGACCGGCGGTTTTGCTTATGTTCTTGATGAAGATGGTGAATTCCGTAAACGTGTTAACCCTGAGCTGGTGGAAGTCCTGGATGTCGATCAATTGGCAATCCATGAAGAGCATCTGCGTGGGCTGATCACTGAGCATGTTCAGTTGACCGGTTCCAGCCGTGGCGAAGAAATTCTGGCTAACTGGCCAGAGTGGGTGACCAAATTTGCTTTGGTTAAACCGAAATCCAGCGACGTGAAAGCACTGTTGGGCCACCGTAGCCGTTCCGCAGCCGAGCTGCGGGTTCAAGCGCAGTAAGGGGTTGAAATGAGTCAGAATGTTTATCAGTTTATCGACCTACAGCGCGTAGATCCGCCGAAAAAGCCGCTGAAGATCCGTAAAATTGAATTTGTTGAGATTTACGAGCCGTTTTCGGAAACCCAGGCCAAAGCTCAGGCAGACCGCTGCCTGTCTTGTGGTAACCCTTATTGCGAATGGAAGTGCCCGGTTCATAACTACATTCCTAATTGGCTGAAACTGGCCAACGAAGGGCGCATCATGGAAGCGGCGGATCTGGCCCACCAGACCAACAGCTTACCGGAAGTGTGTGGCCGTGTATGCCCACAGGACCGTCTGTGCGAAGGGTCTTGTACCCTGAACGATGAATTCGGTGCGGTGACTATCGGCAACATCGAGCGCTACATCAGCGATAAAGCCATTGAGATGGGCTGGAAGCCTGATATGTCGCATGTTCACCCGACCGGTAAACGTGTCGCGGTGATCGGTGCTGGCCCTGCCGGGCTGGCCTGTGCCGACGTATTAGCACGCAACGGCGTACAAGCCGTGGTATTTGACCGCCATCCAGAGATTGGCGGCTTGCTGACCTTCGGTATTCCAGCCTTTAAGCTGGAAAAAGAAGTGATGATTAAGCGCCGTAAAATCTTCTCCGAGATGGGTATCGAATTCCAACTCAATACTGAAATCGGTAAAGATATCACCATGGATGCGCTGCTGAAGGAGTATGACGCGGTGTTCCTCGGTGTCGGGACATACCAATCGATGCGCGGTGGTCTGGCAAATGAAGATGCCTCGGGTGTCTATGATGCGCTGCCATACCTGATTGCCAATACCAAGCAGTTGATGGGCTTTGATGCGACCGTCCACGAGCCATATATCAATATGGAAGGTAAGCGTGTCGTAGTGCTGGGCGGCGGTGATACCGCAATGGACTGTGTGCGTTCATCGATTCGCCAAGGGGCAACAGATGTGGTGTGCGCCTATCGTCGTGATGAGGTCAACATGCCAGGTTCCAAGCGGGAAGTGAAAAACGCCCGTGAGGAAGGAGTTGAGTTTAAATTCAACTTGCAACCATTAAGCATCGAAGTTAACAGCAACGGCAACGTCTGTGGTGTGAAGATGGTTCGTACCCAACTGGGCGCACCTGATGCACAAGGCCGCAGCGTGGCTGAGCAGATCCCAGGGTCTGAACATGTGCTACCAGCAGATGCAGTGATAATGGCATTTGGCTTCCGTCCACACAGCATGGAGTGGTTGGCGGCGCATGACGTGGCATTGGATAAGCAGGGCCGCGTAGTGGCCCCTGAGAGCACTGATAATGCGTTTCAGACCAGTAACCCGAAAATCTTTGCCGGTGGCGATATCGTCCGTGGCTCTGATCTGGTGGTGACAGCCATCGCCGAAGGCCGCAAAGCCGCAGATGGCATCATGAATTATCTGGAAGTCTGACAGTAAAAGTATCCTGCCATAGACTTAACACTAGAGGGCTGGTTATCCAGCCCTTTTTACTGTTTTTTTCCACGCACATCCACTTCAACTCAAGATTTTGTAACAATCTCAACCACCTTATTTGCAGCAATTTATAGCTGAAGCGCTATAGTAAAGGCCGAGCTCCGATAGGTTTATGCTTTCCGTACTTATACTTTCTGTATCTATGCTTTTTGGCCTGACCCCATGGCCAGCCTTATTGTTACGCCTTGTTTTAAATAAAGGATTATCTGTTATGAAATCTCACTTACTTTTTATTGCTGGCGGCTTGCTGGCGATCAGCAGCAGCGCATTGGCTATGTCTTTGAATTATCAAGAAGTTGGTTATAATATTGAGGCGCGTGGCGCGCGCGCTGTGGTAGCCGAGCTGGCAAAAGCGGGGCAACTGCCTGCGGTAGAAAATAATATTAAGCTGGGTGATGACAACTGGATTGCCATGGCCCCTAAACTGGCCGATGCCGGTAATGCGAATTTCACTGCTGGGGTGAAATCGGCACTCTCTTCTGCACTGATTTATAACCCGGCCGCAGTACTAAAAGCGGTGAGCGACAGTAAAACACTAACGGTATCAGATATTTGTACCGCACCGGCAGATGTCAAAGACAGTGCTGCCAAAGCCAGCTTCCAACAGCGCGCATCTCATACCTTATCGACTATCAGAAATAGCGATATGATGAGTCAACGTGATAGCTGTCTGGCTGAGTTGAAAAAGCTGTCTTAATTATTGGTTATTTGGCAGAAATAATAAGGGCGGCTAATGCCGCCCTTATTGGGTATGGTAACGCTTGGTGCAAAAGAACAGTGTTGTTCGTTACTTAACAACCCGTAATGCTGGGCGACCACCGCTACGTGGCGGTTTTGGTGGCTCATCATCCGGTGAATGACTATCGTCCTGTGATACCTGAGTATCACCAGTGACTAATGTCAGGTTCTCAGCCGGTGCCGTCTCGCTACCTTCCTCTGTGAAAGCCTCAAAATTGCCATCAGCATCAGAATCGTAAGCTTCTTCAGGCTCAAACATAGTGCCAGAGCCGTTTTCACGCGCATAGATAGCCATTACCGCAGCCATCGGCACGGTAACTTGACGAGGAACGCCACCGAAACGGGCATTGAAACTTACACCCTCGTTACCCAGCTCCAAATTACCCACGGCACGCGGTGCTACATTCAATACAATCTGCCCATCGCGGGCAAATTCCATCGGCACCGAAACACCCGGCCGGGTGACATCCACAACCAGATGCGGAGTCAGTTGATTATCAATCAACCACTCGTAAAATGCGCGCAACAGATAGGGACGGCGCGGAGACATATCCGACATCTCCATAACAATTAACCTCGGGTTTTCAGGTGCATTTCACGTTCAGCTTCAGTCAGGGAAGCCAGGAACGCATCACGCTCAAACACACGTGTCATATAACCCTTCAACTCTTTAGAGCCAGCACCGGTTAACTCGATACCTAATACAGGTAAACGCCACAGCAGCGGAGCCAGATAGCAATCAACCAGGCTGAATTCTTCGCTCATAAAGAAAGGCATTTCATTAAATACCGGCGCGATAGACAACAGAGCTTCA
This sequence comes from Yersinia sp. 1252 StPb PI, assembly GCF_048593885.1. Classification (NCBI taxonomy): domain Bacteria; kingdom Pseudomonadati; phylum Pseudomonadota; class Gammaproteobacteria; order Enterobacterales; family Yersiniaceae; genus Yersinia; species Yersinia sp. 1252 StPb PI. Next base: position 7,847 of record NZ_JAZGQE010000044.1, read on the forward strand.
CGTAGCTGCTTGCGGGCTGCTTCAGCTTCCTGAGCATTACCTTGTTCGATCTTATGCATCAGGGAATACCAGTCTTTCTCGATGCGATTCATCATCAAACGACTGCTACCACGTGCAACAGGGTATACCGGCATCAATGGAGGATGAGGGAAACGCTCATCCAAATACTCCATGATGATGCGGGATTCATACAATGTTAACTCGCGATCAACCAAAGTAGGAACGGTCTGGTAGGGATTGAGGTCAATCAGGTCCTGCGGCAGATTACCAGCTTCAACCTGCTCAATCTCAACACTGACACCTTTCTCCGCCAGTACGATACGTACTTGATGGCTAAAAATGTCGGTCGGGCCGGAAAACAGCGTCATTACCGAACGTTTGTTGGCAGCGACAGCCATGAAAACCTCCAAGATTATCTAGAAAACAGTGCGAATAGCCCACGGTTAGGTTGCTATCCTGAGTCGTTTTACCGCCGGTTCGTCATCTCGACAGCTGTTGCCGTAAATAAGCCTTGGTCGAGATAGTTATTCAGCCAGGGAGATACACGGACGCCAACAGTTCGCCGAACAGGCACAAAAGTGGGTGATAGTTTACCAGATTTTGCATGTTTTGTGGGGATGGTGCTGCGATTTCGTGATTAATTGTTTATCAGACAACGGTTTAGCAACGAAAATATAATATGTGATGCTATGGAAAGTGGTTTTTCAGGCATAAAAAAACCCGGTGAGACACCGGGTTTTTACCATTAATCTGATGCCGTAGAGGCAAAAAATTAACGTTTGGAGAACTGTGGACGACGACGTGCTTTACGCAGACCCACTTTCTTACGCTCAACTTCACGCGCATCACGCGTTACGAAGCCAGCTTTACGCAGTTCACCACGAAGAGACTCGTCATATTCCATCAGTGCACGGGTAATACCGTGACGGATAGCACCAGCTTGACCAGAAATACCACCACCTTTAACAGTGATGTACATGTCAAACTTGCTAACCATATCTAGCAGTACGAGCGGTTGCATAACAACCATACGGCCAGTTTCACGACCGAAGTACTCTTCGATGCTACGTTGGTTAATAACGATATTACCGCTACCCGGCTTAAGAAAAACGCGTGCAGCAGAACTTTTGCGGCGACCAGTGCCGTAGTATTGATTTTCAGCCATTGCCATAATCCCGATTAAATGTCCAGAACTTGCGGTTGCTGCGCCGCATGATTGTGCTCAGTACCCGCGTAAACTTTCAGTTTACGATACATTGCACGACCCAGCGGACCCTTCGGCAGCATGCCTTTAACCGCGATTTCAATCACACGCTCAGGACTGCGGGCAATCATCTCTTCAAAGGTCGCTTGTTTGATACCACCGATATGACCGGTGTGACGGTAATAAATCTTGTCTGTACGCTTGTTACCAGTTACGGCAACTTTTTCTGCGTTCAGAACGATGATGTAATCACCAGTATCAACGTGCGGGGTGTATTCCGCTTTGTGCTTGCCGCGTAAGCGACTAGCCAGTTCAGTAGCGAGGCGACCTAAGGTCTTACCGCTCGCGTCAACAACATACCAGTCGCGTTTTACAGTTTCTGGTTTAGCTGTGAAAGTTTTCATTATAAAAGCTTACCCAATTAATAAGTTACACGTTGGTGAACACCCAAACGTTCAAAAACAGTTGAGGCTCACACGACCATCAGTCCAGCAAACCTACCCCTTCGAATAGCCAATGCCGGCACTATCAAAGTTTTTGGGAAAAAAACTTTGTTGTAACGTGGGGTCGCAAGATTATAGAGAAGTCGACGTTAAAGATCGAACTGTTTTTGACGAGAAAGGTATAAATTAAACATGTTAAGTTAGGGCGAAGGAAAATCGCCCACCACAGAATAGCATTTTAGCGGGTCAAAAGTGAATAACGGTCGTGCAGATTATCCCTATGGCAGATGCGGTAAAGAGAGATACTCTTCACTTTGCATCTCTTGTAACCGCGATAAACAGCGTTGATATTCGAATTTAAGGCGCTCACCGCAATAAATATCGAACATTGATACTTCTGCCGCAATAATCAATTTTACCCGCCGTTCATAAAACTCATCCACGAGTGCCAGAAAACGCCTGGCCGTATTCTCATCTCGCGTCTCCATGCGGTGGACGTTGTGCAGTAATACCGTGTGATAGAGCTTGGACAGTGCAATGTAATCCAACTGGCTGCGGGCTTCTTCACACAGTGTATGGAAATCTACCGCCAGAACACCCTGTGCTGAGCAAATAGCAGGCAATGGCCGATGGTTAACTTCCAGTATCGGCGCTTGGTCCCCCTCTTTACCGGCCAGTTTGACAAAAATATCGTCCATCGCTTGTTCAGTTTGTGGATTCAAGGGCGTCAGATAAAGATTTGCCTGAGTCAGGGTCCGCAGGCGGTAATCAATCCCCGCATCGACATTCATCACATCACAATACTGTTTAATCAATTCAATGGCTGGCAAGAAGCGGGCACGCTGTAAACCATTATGATACAAATTATCCGGTGGAATATTGGAGGTGGTAACCAACGTGATACCTCTGGCAAAGAGTGCCTCCAGCAATGTCGCCAGTAACATGGCATCAGTAATATCCGAGACAAAAAACTCATCAAAGCACAGCACATCAGTCTGTGCTTTGAAACCGTCGGCAATAATCTCCAGCGGATTTTCATGACCTTGCAGCTCAGTCAGTTCTTGATGTACCCGTAGCATAAAACGGTGGAAATGCAGTCGCAGCTTGCGCTCACCCGGCAAGCTGTGGAAAAACAGATCCATCAGCCAGGTTTTACCCCGCCCAACACCGCCCCACATATATAGCCCCTGGGCGGGTCGTATGGGGGGCCGGGGTACTGCTCGCCCAATCAAACGGTTCAGCCGCCCGCGCAGACTCGCGCGGGTCGGCGCTATACTCTGGCGTTGATTTAGTTCCTGATAAAGCCTATCCAGCCGTGCTACAGCACGCCGTTGTACCTCATCAGGTTGGTAGTCGCCGGCATCAAGTGCCTGCTGGTAAAGTGCTGTAGGTGTACTTGGTTGCATGTTTATCAACAATCCCTGATAAAATAGTTATCTACTTTTTGCGCGACTTTGTTGCTGATTTATCGGGCAATCGCCGCATTTACCGACACTGCCACTGCGAAGAAAGCCTGATAACCATAAGCAAAGTTGCATCAGGATTCCACTCCGACAAGGTTAACGGTTATAGTGGGTATTATTAAGTGAAAAAGTCCTGCTGAACAATGAAGTCAAAAAAGGAGTCATCATGACCTGGGAGTATGCGCTTATTGGGTTGGTTGTTGGTATCGTGATTGGCGCGGTGGCTATGCGCTTTGGCAACCGCAAATTGCGTCAGCAGCAAGTGCTGCAAAATGAGCTGGAGAAAAGCAAAACTGATTTGGAAGAGTACCGTCAGGAACTGGTTGGGCATTTTGCCCGCAGTGCTGAGTTGTTGGATAATATGGCTCGCGACTATCGCCAGCTCTACCAACATATGGCGAAAAGCTCCAATAACTTATTACCGGACTTGCCACTGCAAGATAACCCGTTCCGCTATCGTCTGACTGAATCTGAAGCAGATAATGATCAGGCACCGGTAAAAATGCCACCTCGGGATTACTCTGAAGGCGCATCGGGGTTATTACGCCCGGAGCATCAGACCCGCGATTAAGCACGCGTTTAGCTATCATACTGACTACGGTGGGGTGCATCTCACATTACCGTGGTCAGTACATTTACACTTCTATACTTACCTCTCCTTGAATTGCTTCATAGCGAGCCTTATATCAAGCCATATCTTAGGATGCTTATATTTAGGACAGCAGTAGCCTTTTGAAATAAGTGAATTTTTTAGCTAATCCAGAGTCTTAATTTACAACGGGCCTGTAACAGCCATTCATCCTATTCATTCACCGTTAGGTATTGAGAGAGTTTAAATCAATGAAGAAAAAGTCATTATTTCTTAGTGCGCTGGCAATGAGTGTCGCCCTGGGTCTCGCGTCTGTTCCAATGGTGAACGCAGCAGCACTGCCGGCAGCCGTGGCCGGGCAGGCAGTTCCTAGTCTGGCACCGATGTTGGAAAAAGTTTTGCCCGCGGTAGTCAGTGTTCATGTGTCAGGAACACAGGCACAACAGCAACGTTTGCCGGAAGAATTCAAATTCTTCTTTGGCCCGAATGCACCCGCCGGTAAAGAAAGCAGCCGTCCATTCGAGGGGTTAGGGTCGGGTGTTATCATTAATGCCGAAAAAGGCTATGTGCTGACAAACAACCACGTTATCAATAATGCGGATAAAATTCGCGTTCAGCTCAATGATGGTCGTGAATATGATGCGAAGCTGCTAGGACGTGATGAACAAACCGATATCGCGTTATTGCAGTTAACCGATGCCAAAAATCTGACCGCGATTAAAATGGCTGATTCCGATAACCTGCGAGTGGGTGATTTTGCCGTTGCTGTCGGTAATCCATTTGGTCTGGGGCAAACAGCAACATCGGGGATTATTTCCGCCTTGGGTCGTAGTGGCTTGAATTTGGAAGGGTTGGAAAACTTTATCCAGACCGACGCCTCCATCAACCGTGGTAACTCTGGCGGCGCGCTAGTTAACCTCAATGGTGAATTGATTGGGATTAACACCGCAATTCTGGCCCCAGGTGGCGGCAACATCGGTATCGGCTTTGCTATTCCAAGTAACATGGCGCAAAACCTCAGCCAACAATTGATTGAGTTTGGCGAAGTGAAGCGCGGGTTGTTGGGCATTCGTGGCAGCGAAATGACCGCTGACATGGCCAAAGCCTTTAATATTGATGCTCAGCGTGGCGCTTTTGTCAGTGAAGTGCTACCAAAATCAGCCGCATCTAAAGCAGGCATCAAAGCCGGTGATGTGTTGGTTTCTGTTGATGGGAAACCCATCAGTAGCTTTGCTGAGTTGCGGGCCAAAGTGGGCACCACCGGGCCAGGTAAAGCCATTAAAGTTGGCATGCTGCGCGATGGGAAACCGCTTGAAGTCACCGTAACCCTGGAAAACAGCAGCCCAACGTCAACTAGCGCAGAAACCTTATCGCCATCATTGCAGGGTGCATCCCTGAGCAATGGGGAAATAAAAGGGGGCAGTAAGGGCATCAAAGTTGAGAGCGTGACCAAAGGCTCACCTGCAGCGCAATCTGGTTTGCAGAAAGATGATGTGATTATTGCTGTAAACCGTGTCCGGGTTCAGGATATTACTCAGTTGCGCAAAGCCCTTGATGCGAAACCGGCGGTAATTGCACTGAATATTGTGCGCGGTGAAGAGAATATTTACCTGTTAATACGCTAATTTGCAGAAAAATCGGACACAGCACAATGCTGTGTCCGCCAAACTCATGCTATCCTCCTGTCATCCATCCATTTACGCCTTAAACCTCATGTTTCTTAAGCTATTGCGTTCTATTATTTTGGGGCTAATTATTGCCGGTGTCTTGCTGGTCGCAATACCTATGCTCCGTAGTCCGGGCCATATCTTTTCCGGCAAGAGCAATAGCATAGATGAAGAGGTTCCAGCCAGTTATAACCAGGCGGTACGCAGAGCTGCCCCTGCGGTGGTTAATGTCTATAACCGTAGCCTAAGCTCGACACAAGATGGACTGGCTATTCGTACATTGGGTTCTGGCGTAATCATGAGTGATAAGGGATATATCCTTACCAACAAGCACGTTATCAATAATGCTGAACAGATAATTGTGGCACTACAAAATGGCCGAGTATCCGAGGCATTACTCGTGGGTTCCGATGGCTTAACTGATTTAGCGGTACTAAAAATTGATGCGGTGAACCTACCAGTAATTCCAATCAATATTAATCGTGCCCCCCATATCGGTGATGTCGTGCTGGCAATTGGCAACCCTTATAACCTTGGCCAAACCGTCACCCAAGGGATTATCAGCGCCACTGGGCGTATTGGTTTAAGTGATTCCGGGCGACAAAACTTCCTTCAGACCGATGCTTCAATCAATCAGGGGAATTCTGGCGGGGCGCTGGTGAATACCTTGGGCGAACTGATGGGAATTAACACTCTGTCCTTTGATAAGAGCAGTAACGGCGAAACACCGGAAGGGATTGGTTTTGCGATTCCAACAGCACTTGCGACCAAAGTGATGGAGAAGCTTATCCGTGATGGTCGAGTGATACGTGGCTATATCGGAGTTACCGGCGAGGAATATCCGCCCTTCAATGCCAGCGGCAATAGTACGGATCGGGTGCATGGGATTAAGGTCAATGACATATCAGCTCATGGCCCCGCAGTAGATGCAGGTCTGCAAATTGGCGATATCATCCTTAGTGTTAATAATAAACCTGCGACATCCGTTATCGAAACAATGGATCAGGTAGCAGAAATCCGCCCCGGTACCACCATCCCTATCTTATTGTTACGTAACGGCCAACAGATGACGGCACAAATCACTATCAGCGAGTTAGATCAAAATGCCGTGCTAGGTCATCAGACAACACCACAACCGTAATAGTCATCTTGAAATTCGGGTAAAAAAGCGGCCAACTGCACTTATATCGTGATGGACGAAGAGTTTAGCCATAAAAAATGCCAGCGCGATATCATCGGCTGGCATCTGTTTTTTTTGCGTTTTAGCGGGTTTATTCGCCTTTTATACGCTCAATCTTGGCACCCAAGGCACGCAATTTATCTTCGATACGCTCGTAGCCACGGTCGATATGATAAATACGATCAACGATAGTTACCCCGTCAGCAATACAGCCCGCTAATACCAAACTGGCTGAAGCACGCAAATCAGTGGCCATCACCTGGGCACCTGATAGTTGCTCAACACCATAACAAATCACGGTATTGCTCTCGATTTCTGCATGTGCGCCCATCCGAATAAGCTCAGGCACATGCATGAAGCGGTTCTCAAAAATGGTCTCAGTGATAACACCGGTTCCTTCCGCCACCAAATTCAATAAGCTGAATTGAGCCTGCATATCGGTTGGGAAACCAGGGTGCGGCGCAGTGCGTAGCGTAACCGCTTTCGGACGCTGCCCATGCATATCAAGGCTTATCCAGTCGTCGCCAATCTCAATATCAGCACCCGCTTCACGCAGTTTAGCCAATACCGCATCCAGCGTATCAGGCCGAGTTTGACGGCACACAACCTTACCACCAGAGATGGCCGCTGCAACCAGGAAAGTACCGGTTTCAATGCGATCAGGCAGCACACGATAAACACCACCCCCCAAGCGAGCAACGCCCTCGATGGTAATTCTGTCAGTACCTGCACCACTGATTTTCGCACCCAGCGTATTGAGGAAATTAGCCGTATCGACAATTTCCGGCTCACGGGCCGCATTCTCAATCACAGTGGTGCCTTCAGCTAATGTGGCAGCACTCATAATGGTAACAGTTGCGCCAACGCTGACTTTATCCATGACGATATGCGCGCCTTTCAGGCGGCCATCGACGGATGCTTTAACATAGCCCTCTTCCAGCTTGATTTCAGCACCCAGTTGTTCCAAACCGGAAATATGCAAATCAACCGGACGCGCACCGATAGCGCAGCCGCCGGGTAAAGAGACCTGGCCTTTGCCAAAACGGGCAACCAGTGGCCCCAATGCCCAAATAGAAGCACGCATGGTTTTGACTAAATCATAAGGAGCGCAAAACTCATCCACGCCGCTGGCATCAACAAAAACTGAACCAGAGTCATTACGCTCAATTTTTGTGCCTAATTGGCTGAGCAGCTTAATGGTGGTATCAATGTCTTTTAGCTTTGGGACATTTTGCAACTCTACTGGTTCTTCAGCCAGCAACGCAGCAAACATTATTGGCAATGCGGCGTTTTTCGCTCCTGAAATAGTGACTTCACCGCTTAGGCGAGTCCGCCCCTGCACACGAAATTTATCCATTGTGACCACTCTCTGTTGTCAATTCGAATTTACTGCCCGCCTTAGAACTGTCGACGCTTCGTTAAACAGCTCCCGGGCCAACAGCATTAAAAGCCGTTTAGTTTGCGATCCCGTTGCCACTCTTGCGGCGTATAGGCCTTAATTGATAAGGCATGAATACGGTTATCAGCGATATATTCCATCAAAGGCGCATACACAGCCTGCTGTTTTTTCACCCGGCTCATATCGGCAAATAACTCACCGACAGCAATCACCTGAAAGTGGCTGCCATCACCGGTAACATGCGCTTCTTGTAATGCTAATGCTTGCATCAGCACGTCTTTAATTTCGTTAGTATCCATAAGATTCATTCTATTTTAAGAGGATCGTTATTTTTAAGTGAAGCATAGCCAGCCAAACATATTAGTGGAATACGGCGAGCTCCGAAACTAAAGAAAAGCCCCTGTTTCGTTGTTACGCACAGGGGCCTTTGAATATCTTTGGCTTTTATACCCTTCTTACCTGGGTATAGCTTTTGGTATAGACGACACAGAAAGCCGCGAACTTAACTAACGAGCCATTTCTACCGGAATGATGTGCTGGAGGTTGTACAGCTCAATCAGAGTAGACAACCGATCACTGACACCAGTAATCGTTAATGAGACACTTTGTTTGCCTGCCGGTTCATGAAGAGAATGCAGTTCGCGAAAGTGCACCAGCAATGCCAGACCGGATGAGTCGACACGCTGTAATTGGCTGACATCAATATGAGTCTTACCCGCCAATAACGCCTCACGCTGCTGCCAAAGTGGTAGCAGTGTTTCACGATCTAATTCACCTCGCAGCACCAGCGTTTCTTGCTGTGACTGCCAGCTCAATTTATCTACCATAATTATTGCTTATCTAACGTAATTGGCTGTTTCGCGGCGATCAACAACTGCTTAGTCAGGCCATCAACCCCTTGCTGACGCAGGATAGAAGCCCACTCATTTTGCTTAGTGCTAATCATGCTAACCCCTTCGGCTATCATGTCATACGCCTGCCAGTTACCGGTTTGGCTATTTTTACGCCATTGGAAATCTAAACGCACAGGTGGTCGGCCATTTGGATCAAGAATAGTCACGCGAATAGCAACAATATTGGCATCACCCAGTGGTTGGTCTGGTGCAACATCGTAAGTTTGGCCGTGGTACAGCGCCAATGCCTGACCGTAAGCCTGTTCCAGATATTGACTGAACGCATTGAAGTACGCTTCGCGCTGCGCAGGGGTCGCCGCTTTATAATAGCTACCCAAGACTAACGCACCGGCGTATTTGATCTGGACAAATGGCAACAGTTCTTCACGTACGATAGTGCGCAAATAGTCTGGGTTCTGTTTGATCTTAGGTTGTTCGGTTTTTAAGCGCGTGAATGTTCTTTGCGCGGCTTCATCCATCATTCGGTATGGATTAGTTTGATCGACAGCATTCGCCAGTGGTGCTACCACCAGCAACGCAACCATAAGTAAACGTTTAAACATTCAGAGACCCTCTTAAGGATGTTGAGTTGCAGGTAAGCTGCCGTTATCTGTCGGTGTGGGCGCCGCTGCCGTTGGGGCTGCTGGCTCACTTGCTGGCGCATCAGAATTACCATCCCCGCCACTCTTGTACAAGAACTGGCCGATAAGATCTTCCAACACCAGTGCAGATTTGGTGTCTTGAATTATACCGCCATCTTTCAAAATAGTGGTGCCCATATCCGGGTCTTCAAAACCGACATTTAGTGCCAGGAACTGTTCACCCAATAAGCCAGAAGTGCGTACCGCCAAAGAGCTGGTATCCGGGATATGGTTATAACGTTGCTGAATATCTATCGCCACACGTGGGCTGTAGTTTTTGGTATCCAGCGTGATGTCAGCCACCCGCCCCACCACAACACCGCCAATTTTGACCGGCGAATTGGTTTTCAGGCCACCCACATTGTCAAACGTTGCATAAATTCGATAAGTCGGCTGGTTGCCTACTGATTTGATATCCGCAACCTTCAGGCAGAGAAATACGACCGCCAGAATAGCAATCAGTATAAACAAACCTACCCAGACTTCACTTTTCTTCGTTTGCATCGACTCAATTCCCAAACATCAGTGCTGTCAGCACAAAATCCAATCCCAATACCGCCAGCGATGAATGCACTACGGTACGGGTCGTTGCCCGGCTAATCCCTTCAGATGTTGGGATCGCATCATAACCATTGAACAGCGCAATCCAGGTCACAGTAATAGCAAATACCAGACTCTTAATTAGGCAATTCAGTAAATCGGTACGCCACTCCACAGCATTTTGCATCGCCGACCAGAAGAAACCGCCATCGATCCCTTTCCAGTCAACCCCCACCACAGAGCCACCCCAGATACCGACGGCAACAAAAATAGCGGTTAATAATGGCATACTGATAAGACCTGCCCAGAACCGGGGAGCCACCACTCGGCGCAGCGGGTCGATTGCCATCATTTCCAAACTGGAAATCTGTTCAGTGGCTTTCATCAAGCCAATCTCCGCGGTTAGAGCAGAACCAGCGCGACCGGCGAACAACAGTGCGGTTACCACCGGCCCCAACTCACGTAGCAGTGATAAAGACACCATCATCCCAAGACTGGCTTCAGCACTGTATGTGGTGAGGATCAAAAAGCCCTGTAACCCCAGAACCATACCGATAAACAGACCGGAAACCACGATAATCAGTAGCGATTGCACACCGACGCTATAGAGCTGTTTAACCAATAATGGCCATTGTTTTCGCGGTTCAGGCCGCCCGACAAGGGCATTGAATAACATTAAACCCGCGCGACCAAAGGATGCGCTGACATTAATGCCCCGGCGCCCTAAAGACGCTAACGCCTGTACTAACATGAATACTCCATCAGCCTATCTCCTTCGTATTTGAAGCTACAGGGGGTTAGCTACGATAACTCCCGAACCACTTAACCGAGTAAGTTCATCGGGCTTCGCTCGCTTACTGCCTACCTGCAAATCCAATTACTTTGGGTATAACAGCTCAGTTTTATAATCACCGGCCGGGAAACGGAAAGGCACCGGCCCGTCGGCAATACCATCAAGGAACTGGCGCACCTGCATATCGCTATTGGCTTGCAACTGTTCCGGTGTTCCTTCGGCAATAACATGCCTTCCGGCAACAATATAGGCATAATCAGCAATACTAAGGACTTCAGGCACATCGTGGGAGACCACCACGCAAGTCACGCCTAATGCATGATTCAGCTCATCAATCAGTTTTACCAGCACCCCCATAGTTATAGGGTCCTGACCCACAAATGGCTCATCAAACATAATTAATTCAGGATCAAGGGCAATGGCCCTTGCCAGTGCAGCACGCCGCGCCATACCGCCGGATAGTTCGGCAGGCATCAGATTAGCCGCCCCACGCAGCCCCACGGCTTCCAACTTCATCATCACCGTACTGTGCAGCAATTCCTCCGGCAAACGGCTATGTTCGCGTAATGGGAAAGCCACATTCTCAAACACGGTCAAATCAGTGAATAACGCACCAGATTGAAACAGCATGCTCATTTTCTTACGCACATCATACAAACGCTGACGTGAAAGCGCCGGAATATTATCACCATCAAACCAGATTTCACCTGCATCCGGTACAAGTTGCCCACCGATCAGGCGCAACAATGTGGTTTTACCAATTCCTGATGGCCCCATAATCGCAGTCACTTTGCCGCGGGGGACCGTCATGTTGATATCGGCGAATATCGGACGCTCACCACGGGTAAAACTCATCCCGCGGATCTCTATCAAATTCGACGACAATTGCTTCATTATCATTCGTCCCTTTAGGCCTTTAATTACTCATCCGAGCGCCAATGCTACATCAAATGGCGGCAACGAGCACAATGGGAAGTATTTTGGCAACTTATTGTCACTTTTTCGTAGCCAAAGTTGCCATAAGTTTTACTTTTCTGGCACTCACAGTCAAAATTAGGGTTAACTCAAAAAAGAGCGTAAAACGCTGTTAGTTGTTTTTACCCATGGGCTAGCTGTTTTCAACCGAAAATGGGTTACCAACAGTCAGCTTCTACCAACGGATCGGGATTATATACCCAAAGTAATTGGAGTTGCAGGTAGGCAGCAAGCGAGCGAAGCCCGATGAGCTTACATTAAGTAAGTAATTCGGGTGACAAATCTGCCGGGAGCTGATTTGAACGCTGCTTGCAGCGGCCTCAACGAGGTGAGGCCCATGGATGGGCCGAGTAAAGAACGTAGCTAACACTCCTGTAACTTCAAGGACGCCGGGTATACCTAATAAAGGACTTTGCATGTTTCTTGCGATAACACTATTAATCATCGGCTTGGTCTTATTAGTGTATGGCGCTGATCGATTAGTTTATGGCGCCGCTGTGTTATCCCGTTCTTTCGGCATCCCCCCCCTTATTATTGGGATGACCATCGTCGGTATCGGCACATCGCTACCTGAGTTGATGGTTTCGGTGACTGCAGCACTGAATAATCAGACCGATATGGCGGTTGGGAATGTGCTTGGCTCTAATATTACCAATTTACTGCTGATTGTCGGTGGTGCCGCCCTTATACGCCCATTAACAGTACGATCAGAGATTTTACGCCGTGAATTACCGTTGATGCTGGTAGTGACGGTGCTATGTGGTTTCCTGCTGGCTGATAACCATCTCAGCCGTGGAGATGGTATTATTTTGCTGGTAGCAGCGGCGGCGTTTATTATTCTGATGCTGAAAATTGCCCGTCTGGCCCATGCGGAAGGCAATGACATCCTGACTCGCGAACAGTTGGCTGAATTGCCTCAAGACAGTAGCAATACCGTCGCTCTTTTGTGGTTAGTGTTAGCTTTCATTATCTTGCCGCTCTCGGCCAAAATGATTATCGATAATGCCACGGTCATTGCCCGGGTCGCAGGTGTCAGTGAACTGGTTATAGGGCTGACTGTTATTGCCATCGGCACCAGTTTACCTGAACTGGCTACTTTTATCGCTGGCGCGTTGAAAGGGGAAGATGATATGGCGGTCGGCAATATCATTGGTTCGAACATTTTTAATATTGTGATTGTGTTAGGTGTACCTGCTCTGCTCTCCCCTGGCGACATTAATCCAGAAGCTTTCCAGCGCGACTATTGGGTGATGCTCGGTGTCAGTGTGATATTTACCCTTCTTTGCTTGGGGCGTAAACATCGCATCAGTCATATGGCAGGTGCTCTGTTATTATGTGGGTTTATCGCTTATCTAGCGGTGCTGTTTTTTGCACCCTTTAATGTGGCATAACCATGTTCATTCAATGGGAACCAAGTATGTCTTCTTATGATTTACAGCCAGCAACTGATTCACCGTCGGGTATTAACTCATTGCCTAGAGTGGATTTTCAACAGGCGGGTAAACAGGTGCTACAGATTGAGCGCGAAGGACTGGCACAACTCGATCAATATATTAATGACGATTTTGCCAAAGCCTGCGATGCAATATTTAACTGTCATGGCAAAGTTGTGGTTATGGGGATGGGCAAATCTGGCCATATTGGTTGCAAAATTGCCGCCACCTTCGCCAGCACGGGAACACCTGCCTTTTTCGTCCACCCCGGTGAAGCCAGTCATGGCGATCTCGGCATGGTCACGCCACAAGATATTGTGCTCGCCATCTCTAATTCAGGGGAATCCAACGAGATCCTCGCTCTCATCCCGGTTCTAAAGCGCCAAAAAATTCCGCTAATCTGCATGAGCAATAATCCTGAAAGTAGCATGGGTAAAGCGGCCGATATTCATTTGTGCATCAAGGTCCCACAAGAGGCCTGCCCATTAGGGTTGGCGCCGACCACCAGTACCACGGCCACCTTGGTGATGGGGGACGCGCTTGCAGTTGCATTGTTACAGGCTCGAGGCTTCACGCAAGAAGATTTTGCTCTCTCCCATCCAGGCGGAGCACTGGGGCGCAAGTTACTGTTGCGAATCAGCGATATCATGCACACTGGTGCAGAGCTCCCGCACATCAGTCCCGATGCGTCATTACGCGATGCGTTACTGGAAATTACTCGGAAGAATCTGGGTTTAACTGTCATCTGTGACGATTTGATGATGATTAAAGGTATCTTTACCGACGGTGACTTGCGCCGGATATTTGATTTGGGTGTCGATCTGAATAATGCGAAAATTGCGGATGTGATGACCAGTGGCGGTATTCGAGTCCCTCCAACCATGTTGGCTGTGGATGCACTCAACCTGATGGAGTTGCGCCATATTACCGCCGTACTGGTCGCAGATGGCGATCAGTTGCTGGGTGTGGTGCATATGCATGACATGCTGAGAGCCGGCGTGGTCTAACCGTGGACTGTCTGGTGAATAAAACAGCTAACAACGCCGCAACGTCAAGTAAGAAGGGTTTCCCAAATTAATTGGGGTTGCAGCCAGGCTGCAAACGAATGCATCCCGATGAGCTTGCATAGTCAAGTGATTCGGGTGAAAGAGAGCAGCTAACAACGCTGCAACGTCAAGTAAGAAGGGTAAAATGAGCGACACCGTATATCAGGACACATGCTATGGACCAGTAGCCGACACTGTGATGTCACGTGCGGCGAAAATTCGCCTACTGATTTGTGATGTCGATGGTGTGATGTCCGACGGCCTGATTTATATGGGTAATCAGGGCGAAGAGCTGAAAGCTTTCAACGTGCGTGATGGCTATGGTATCCGCTGCCTGATAACCTCAGGTATTGAAGTGGCCATTATTACTGGCCGTCGCGCAAAATTACTGGAAGACCGCGCCAACACCTTAGGCATTACCCACCTTTATCAAGGGCAATCTGATAAGCTGGTGGCCTATAACGAATTGTTGGTAGCATTAGCATGCCAGCCTGAGCAGGTTGCTTATATTGGGGATGACCTGATTGATTGGCCGGTCATGGCACAAGTTGGGTTATCTGTTGCAGTCGCGGATGCCCATCCGTTACTTCTTCCCAAGGCACATTATGTGACGCGAATCCATGGCGGGCGCGGTGCAGTACGCGAGATATGTGATTTGATATTATTAGCTCAAGATAAACTTGAAGGTGCCAAAGGATTGTCGATATGAGTAAAACAAGACTATGGATAACATTATCCTTGGCACTGATTGCTTTGGCATTGATTGGCTGGAATATATCCGGCTTTAATCAGCAGGACACGCAAACCGTGGCCACTGATAATGAGCCCTCTTCGCAGAGCCAGCATACTGTGACCGTGGTATTCAATCCGGTCGGGCAATTGAATTATAAATTGGTGGCGGAAGACGTACAAAACTTCAGCACTCAAGAGTTAACCTGGTTTACCAAGCCGGTCATGACTCTGTTTGCGGAGAATGCAGTCGCCACTTGGACAGTGCGCGCCGACCGCGCCAAACTGACCAATGATAAGATGCTGTATTTGTATGGTCATGTTGAAGTTGATAGCCTGACACCAGACGCACAGTTACAAAAAATTAAAACCGATAACGCCCAGGTTAATTTGATCACTCAGGATGTATCCTCAGACGATGAAGTTACCCTCTTTGGTGTTGGATTCACATCTAACGGCATGAAAATGCGTGGGAACTTGCGGGACAAAACCGCTGAGCTGATTGAAAAGGTTAAAACCTCTTATGAAATCCAAAAATAAACTTCGTCATTTTTTGCTTGCCAGTTCACTTTTAGCCGCAAGCCTGCCCGCTCTGGCGTTAACGGGTGATACTGATCAGCCCGTCACGGTTGACTCCGTTAAACAAGCGTTAGATATGGAGGCCAATACTGTCACATTTACCGACAATGTGGTTATCAAGCAAGGTACCATTGAGATTAAAGCTGATAAAGTCGTGGTTACGCGCCCAGGCGGAGATCAAAGCAAAATGGTCATTGAAGGTTATGGTAATCCAGTAACTTTCTACCAGATGCAAGACAGTGGCAAACCCGTAAAAGGCCATGGGCAGAAACTGCGTTATGAAGTCGCAAATGATTTTGTGGTGTTGACTGGCAATGCTTATCTGGAGCAACTTGATAGTAATATCAAAGGTGATCGCATCACTTATCTGGTGAAAAAACAGCAGATGGAAGCCTTCAGTGATAAAGGCAACCGCGTCACCACCGTGTTATTACCGTCCCAATTACAAGACAAAGGGCCAGCAGCTTCAGGCCAAAAGAAGAGTAAGTAATCATTTATGGCAACATTAATCGCAGAAAAGCTGGCTAAGGCGTACAAAGGCCGTAAAGTGGTCGAAGACGTAAGCCTCAATGTGAAATCCGGTGAGATAGTGGGCCTGCTTGGGCCGAACGGCGCAGGGAAAACCACCACTTTTTATATGGTCGTCGGCATTGTCCAGCGTGACGCCGGGCGTATTGTGATTGATGACGAAGATATCAGCCTCTTGCCTCTCCATGAACGCGCCCGTCGCGGTATTGGTTATTTACCGCAAGAAGCCTCTATTTTCCGCCGCCTGAGTGTATTTAACAACTTAATGGCGGTGCTGGAGATCCGTAAAGACCTCTCGGCTGAGCAGCGTGAGGAACGGGCTGATGAATTAATGGAAGAGTTCCATATCACCCATTTACGTGACAACTTGGGGCAATCGCTTTCCGGTGGTGAACGCCGCCGTGTTGAAATAGCCCGTGCACTGGCGGCAAATCCTAAGTTTATTCTGCTGGATGAGCCTTTTGCCGGGGTTGATCCGATTTCCGTTATCGATATTAAAAAAATTATTGAACATCTACGCGACAGTGGTCTTGGCGTTCTTATTACCGACCATAACGTGCGTGAAACGTTAGACGTCTGTGAGCGGGCTTATATCGTAAGCCAGGGTCATTTAATCGCTCACGGTACGCCACAGGAAATCCTGGCTGACGAACAAGTTAAGCGTGTTTACCTCGGTGAAGAATTCCGTCTCTGACCTTTTTCCCATACCCAATAGATTTCAAGGTGCAGAAAGGCGGCAAACAATAAAATCGGTCATAAATCGATTTAAACAGCATTTATGCTAGCCCGCAGGTGCGGCCAAGTAACCGGCAGCCAATACCCCTGCAATTTGAAAGATGACGGATATTCCGTCATCTATAAAGGAAAATTGATACCGCATTATGAAGCAAGGTTTGCAACTCAAGTTCAGCCAACAACTGGCTATGACTCCGCAGCTTCAACAGGCTATTCGCTTGTTGCAGCTTTCTACACTTGAACTCCAGCAGGAGATTCAGTTAGCGCTGGAGAGTAACCCCCTGCTTGAGCAAACTGATCTTCATGAAGAGATAGATGCAAAAGAGACCGTAGACAGTGAATCGCTTGATACCCGCGAGGCGCTGGAACAAAAAGATATGCCTGAAGAGTTGCCACTTGATGCCACCTGGGATGAGATCTACACCGCAGGCACGCCATCAGGAATGGGCAATGATTATAGCGATGATGAGTTGCCGGTTTATCAAGGGGAAACGACCCAAACGCTGCAAGACTACCTGATGTGGCAAGTGGATTTAACCCCATTCTCTGATACTGATGTTGCCATTGCGACCTCTATCGTGGATGCGGTCGATGAAACCGGTTACCTTACGGTGCCACTGGAAGATATTCTGGAAAGCATGGGGGACGAGAACGTCGCACTGGATGAAGTAGAAGCGGTGCTTAAGCGGATACAACACTTTGATCCTATTGGTGTCGCGGCACGTAACCTGCGTGAATGTCTGTTGGTACAGTTGTCACAATATGACAAAGATACCCCCTATCTTGCCGAAGCACGTCTGGTGGTTAGCGATTATCTGGATTTGCTGGGTAACCATGATTTCCGTACGATGATCCGCTTGAGTCGGCTAAAAGAAGATACACTTAAAGAAGCGATCGGCCTGATTCAGTCTCTGGATCCGCGTCCGGGTCAATCCATCAATACCGGGGAGTCCGAGTACGTCATTCCCGATGTTTTGGTGCGTAAAGACAAAGATCAATGGACGGTCGAGCTGAATGCCGATAGCATTCCACGCCTAAAAATCAACCAGCAGTATGCGGCGATGGGTAGCAGTACCCGCAATGACAGTGACGGGCAGTTTATCCGTAGCAATTTGCAAGAAGCAAAATGGTTGATAAAAAGCCTTGAAAGCCGCAATGAAACACTGCTGAAGGTGGCGCGTTGTATTGTAGAGCAGCAAGTAGCGTTTTTTGAGAATGGGCCTGAATTTATGAAACCCATGGTACTGGCCGATATCGCCCAGGCTGTGGATATGCATGAGTCGACAATCTCTCGCGTGACCACGCAGAAGTTCCTGCACAGTCCACGGGGTATTTTCGAGCTAAAATATTTCTTCTCCAGCCACGTCAATACCGATAGCGGAGGTGAAGCTTCTTCCACTGCAATTCGTGCACTGGTGAAAAAATTGGTTGCAGCAGAAAATCCTGCTAAACCTCTTAGTGACAGTAAGCTGACCACATTATTATGTGAACAAGGCATCATGGTGGCACGGCGTACCGTCGCGAAGTACCGAGAGTCGTTATCCATCCCGCCGTCAAATCAGCGTAAACAGTTGGTTTGACCTGAACTGAGAAGGAAGACACTATGCAGCTCAATATTACCGGACATCATGTCGAAATAACCGAAGCATTACGCGAGTTTGTTACCACTAAATTTGCCAAACTTGAGCAATATTTTGATCGCATTAACCAGGTATATGTGGTTTTAAGTGTTGAGAAAGTAAAACAAATTGCAGAAGCAACGGTACATGTGAATGGAGGCGAGTTGCACGCAAGCTCAGAGCAGGAGGATATGTACGCCGCAATTGATATTTTGGTTGATAAACTGGCCCGCCAGTTGAACAAACATAAAGACAAATTGAAACAACACTAAGAATCCTTGCGACTGTTATACCCAAAGAACATGGCGTTGCAGGTAGGCAGCAAACGAATGACAAATCGGCCAGAAGCCGATTTTAATCGTATTTCTGCAAGCAGGCTTATTGATCTCGATGAGCTGACTAAAGTCAGTGATTCGGGTAAGTCAACGTAGCGAACAACCCTGTAGTTTCAAGTACAAAGGGTATATTCACCCATAAAGGTTCTACACTCGCTACATAACCGTTTCCCGCGTCGGGAGTGAATCCCCGCTGGAAACGGTTTAAAACAGCGCTTAAGTGAAAGATGAGATGATCAACGATCCAGCATTGCAATTAAGCTCGGTATTAAATATCGAGTGCACCAAAAGCTCCGTACATTGCTCAAGTAAAAAACGGGCTTTGGAAATTATCAGCGAGTTGGCTGCCAAGCAACTTAACCTACCTTCACAGGTAGTTTTCGATGCTGTCTTAACCCGCGAACGTATGGGCAGCACCGGTATTGGTAGTGGTATCGCGATACCTCATGGCAAGTTGGAAGAAGACACACTGCGTGCAGTGGGTGTATTTATCCGTCTGGAACAACCTATTGCCTTCGATGCTATTGATAACCAACCGGTTGATCTGTTATTTGCCTTGTTGGTTCCGGCAGATCAATGTAAAACTCACTTACACACTTTGTCTTTAGTGGCCAAGCGATTAGCTGATAAAACAGTGTGTCGGCGTCTGCGTGCAGCACAAAGTGATGATGAGCTTTATCAAATCATTACTGAATTACCACCGGAAACGGCGTAATTGGGAAAGTGGAAACTATTTTATCCGTTATGCCCGGATCTTGTAGCCGGAATATAGGGTTCTAATGTATACCCAATAAATTTCAAGATGTGGGCAAGCACTCAACACGCCTACAACTTGAAAGATAACGGGGATAAATACCAAGGGGAGTTACTCACATGGTGCTGATGATTGTCAGCGGCCGTTCCGGTTCAGGGAAGTCTGTTGCTTTGCGCGCATTGGAAGATATGGGCTTTTATTGTGTCGATAACTTGCCTGTGGTTCTGCTGCCGCAATTGGCGAGTACACTTGCCGATAGGAATATCTCTGCCGCAGTGAGCATAGACGTACGTAATATGCCTGAATCACCTGAGGTATTTGAACATGCCATGACTCAACTGCCGGACAGCTTTTCACCACAGTTGCTGTTTTTGGATGCTGATCGCAATACTTTGATTCGTCGCTATAGCGATACCCGTCGCTTGCATCCGTTATCGACCAAAAACCTGTCATTAGAAAGTGCTATTGATGAAGAAAGTGACCTGTTGGAGCCTCTGCGCTCACGGGCTGATCTGATCATTGATACCTCTGAAATGTCAGTGCATGAATTGGCTGAGATGCTGCGTACCCGCCTGTTGGGTAAACGTGAACGCGAATTGACGATGGTGTTTGAGTCCTTTGGCTTTAAACACGGTATCCCCATCGATGCCGATTATGTTTTCGATGTGCGTTTCTTGCCAAACCCGCACTGGGACCCTAAATTACGCCCAATGACAGGTTTGGATAAGCCAGTAATCTCTTTCCTGGATCGCCATACCGAAGTACATAACTTTGTGTATCAGACCCGCAGCTATCTGGAACAGTGGCTGCCGATGCTGGAAACCAATAACCGCAGTTATTTGACGGTTGCCATTGGTTGTACTGGTGGTAAACACCGCTCGGTTTATGTCGCTGAACAGTTGGCCGATTATTTCCGCGCTCGCGGCAAAAATGTCCAATCACGCCATCGTACTCTGGAAAAGCGTAAATAATGACAATCAAGCAGACCGTTGAGATCAAAAACAAGTTGGGGATGCACGCCAGACCCGCAATGAAATTGTTCGAGCTGGTTCAGAGTTTTGATGCTGAAGTAATGTTACGCAACGACAGCGGTACCGAAGCTGAGGCCAGCAGTGTTATTGCACTGCTGATGCTGGATTCAGCCAAGGGCCGTCAGATTGAGGTTGAAGCGACCGGCCCTGATGAAATTCAGGCGCTGGCGGCAGTGATTGAGTTATTTAATTCCGGCTTTGATGAAGATTGATTTTCACCGCTCAGGTGAGCGGTGCCCAAACAATCACTAATGGGTGAAGCACACCACCTTTGCAATTCAACATTTTCACACCTATCCCCCTTAACCGTCGTCCACGCAGACCGATCCGCGTGATTATCGCCTTTTGGTGCTATCCCGGTCCTTTCAATTAAATACAGCGCCCCCCTTTTCACTGCCAGAAAACCCATGATGCTAACTGATGGTCACCACCAACAGCATGACTCCCATCCCAGCACCGATACTCCTCCCTTTCAGCGGCATCGATAAATCGTGATGTTCTTGTCTGTTGGCCGATACAACGGAGTTTCCTGTTATATCAGTGCCGGCCACACCTGTTGCCCTCTATTCCCGATTGTTCCTCCATTTATAGCTCGCTATAGCTGGATTGATGTTTATTTTTGTGAAAATTTGAATTTTAAATCCAATTTAAATCAAAGCATTACATTACCTCCGTTACCTATTGTTAACAATTGTGAGTTTAATCGCATTTACTTGCTGAAAAAACCCTTATTTTTAACTTTATTAAA
>NZ_JAZGQE010000450.1:0-666 GCF_048593885.1 Yersinia sp. 1252 StPb PI
GTATGTTTTTTCTTAATTATGCAATCTTTCCATTCAATTAATAAAGAGCTACAGACTTCGCGAATTAAATCATCATCCTGACGACCTTTTATATATACAACGGATGCTTCTTCTAATTCTTTCTGAACGTTAAATCCTTCACCTTTTTTCGGGAATAGTTGAGGTAATAATTTCCATTCGTCAAGTTTAATTCTGATATTTAAAGTGCTATCAAAAATCCACTCACGTTTATTTTCAGGTATGGCGTTGTCCTTTCCACTTATCAATTTATCAAGATGTTGCAAAGTACCATCCCAATAATCAGATAAGAAAGTCATAACTTGCCTGTTAATTCCTTTGTAGTGATCTCCATCTGTTCCTTTTCCAGTCAGGCCAAAAGATTTATTAAATCTCTGTAATCTCTCGCGTAAAACCCCGTGTTCAAACGGAGCGTAAGAACCTATGCTTTCCCCTGTTAAATCTAGAATTACGGGTAAAGTTCTTTTCCAATGATTGCAAGATTGCACCATGACTGAATAGATAAAATCATCTGGCTTTTGATCCATAAACCAGACACCCCAACCTTTCCAGATTGACTGGTCTATAAGTACCTGCTGAATGACCCCTTTCCCTGTTTGTGTCGCACCAAGAATTTTTAAATTTTTCGATTTGAATTCTTCATCAGGT
>NZ_JAZGQE010000451.1:0-655 GCF_048593885.1 Yersinia sp. 1252 StPb PI
ACGCATTATTTACTCTATAACCAAAAAAACAACTCAAGATAAAATCTCAACCGCCGATAATAATAAAGATGAAATATAAAACAATTTACTCAACTGTTTTATAGACACCGAAATTAGTTATTAACTGCCTTTCCAAGGTATCTTTCCCGTGTCCGACATTTGAGGTTTAATAACATGAGATTCATACGAAATATTAAAATAAGAACGGCACTTATACTCATTCTCATCGTGTTTTCACTGTTGTGGGCCGGGGCATCAGGCTTTGCTTTATACTCTCTTAAGCAATTAAACCAAGAGCTAGGTGTAACCCATACTCAGCAGCAAAATGGCGATATTATTAATAGTGCCAATGCACAATACTACCGCGCGACAACAGCGATGGAACGTGCTATGGGAGCAATGGCGAAAAATGACACAGGGGTTTTCGATCTTGAAATGAAGGCAACCCTTACCGAATTAGACGGCCTTAAAAATGGGCTCAGTCAATTTAAAACTATTGATCATGGGAAAATTGACTCAACCACAATAGATGATATTTATAACAGTTCTTTTAATCTCTATAACAGTGCAGTTTTGCCGATGTTTGAATCAGCAAGAGAAAAAAATATAAACAATTTTGAAGTAATAAAAACAGGTAAATATCTTCCGTTAAGAC
>NZ_JAZGQE010000452.1:0-648 GCF_048593885.1 Yersinia sp. 1252 StPb PI
TTCTATTATTTTTGATAGAATATCTGGCTTAGATATATAGTTTGTTTTTGAATTTAAATTCCACTTTTCATAATTATCATATCCTGTCCTCATTAGTTTTATATGTGAAAATGCTGCCTGTGCGTACAGTGGGAGCAAAACGTGTTCTTGACCTTTAATAGCAAAAGATGGCATTCTATCACGGTAAGTTTTTTCAAGGTGGTCATAAGACCTTGATAGCGAATCTAAACCATTACCATTATTTAACCAAGTTTCATAATCTTTTGAAAAATCCACACCTAAATTATTAAGCCCTCTTAGATGAGCTACAGCAGTTTGAAATACAACATCTTTAATTGCTTCTGAAATTAGATCGCTCACTTTACTTGATACATTATCCCAGACATCCGAATTTGGTTCTGACCAGAACATAGGCAATACGGTTCCAAATACAATAACAGCTGCTCCGGAAAGAGCTGATGGGACTGAAATAATAGTACCAAGTGCAACAATAAAAATAGATACACTTGTTTGAAGATCTGTATCTAAAATGGCCATGTGTTCTTTTGACGAACTTTCATCATACTTTTCTATTACAGTAGCATCTGATTTTATTATTTTACTTTTCTTATTACCCATATAGCCTCGACTTTAATATAAAGAATTCAC
>NZ_JAZGQE010000453.1:0-644 GCF_048593885.1 Yersinia sp. 1252 StPb PI
TGCAAAAAATTTCAAGAGAAATAAATAGATTTTATAATAAGCATATTGGTATCCAGTAAAAATATGCGAGAAAGGATAAAATATCGGGAACGTAGGTATACCGTATACAAGTAATACAACTGTGTCTCTCAAAAGACGGTATTGACCACAAAAATCTGAAATTGACTAAAGCCTATACTCGAATATTGGTGTTCGACGTGGCACCCACAACTGGGTACAGCATCTCGATGCGCTGGCAATGTTACTATACTGATAATGCCAAGCCATCCAAATCTCCAATACCTTTTCAAAAAAAGTAAGTTGCTATTTAAATCGGGAATTTTTTCCATTTATTATATAGTTCAACTAAGCTAGTCGTTTGATACTTCTTAAGTATATTAATTTTATGAGAGCTTATTGTTTTCGCACTAATACTCAACAAATCCGAAATATCTTTAGTGGCCATACCAAACATTAAAAGTGTTAATATTTGTTTTTCTCGCCCAGTTAATTTTAATGATTTATTTTTACGAGATGAAAATGCATTAGAAATTTCATTCAAAGAAGTCATAAGGCGATAAAAACACTGGTTTATTGTTGACTCTATCTCCATAACCGGAGCTGCTTTACAAAGATGTATTAAGTCCATATCCTTAAAACAGAAG
>NZ_JAZGQE010000454.1:0-630 GCF_048593885.1 Yersinia sp. 1252 StPb PI
GTGAACACACTCTGCTATGTTGTGCAGTGCGCGCAATCCTCATGAACGTTAAGTTCACTCCGGTTGCTGTGCGCTGTGCGCCTTGCCGAGTGTCTTCTCGCTCACACTGCAACAATGATTAACCCATTGGCATTGCGATTATTTGAGAGACTCTATTACAGGTTACTTTTTATCTCAGTACCTCTACGGAGAGATAAATTTCGGCTGTAATGTTTCAATTTTCAGCTTGTTCCAGATTGTTAAAGAGCAATATCTTAAACACGACTCGTTAAAGTCATCTTTAAGATATTCAGTTGATAATGTCTTTCACACATTATCGGATTGGCGTCCCCAAGGGGATTCGAACCCCTGTTACAGCCGTGAAAGGGCAGTGTCCTAGGCCTCTAGACGATGGGGACACAAAAATTTCTACTGAATCACTGATTCAGTATTTTTGTGTAAAGGTGAGAATGTGGTGACACATTCGAACGACTGATGCAGTAAAAACTCGATACTGAGGTCTTATTGCACAATCATCACCCTCATCAACAGGTGCTCTTGCTCATTTACATTCATCAGACAATCTGTGTGGACACTACGCAATGCGTATCGTTTAGGTAAGGAGGTGATCCAACCGCAGGTTCCCCTACG
>NZ_JAZGQE010000455.1:0-628 GCF_048593885.1 Yersinia sp. 1252 StPb PI
GCATGATTGTAACCCTTTATGATGACATTGATCTTTATGGTGAAAAAATAACATTAAAGAATGATATTAATCTACAGCAACTAAAATCATCAGGGTTTTATAACAGGATAAAATCATATCAAATAGCACCGGCAATCTGTTTTTATACAGAAGATGGGTTTCAGGGTGAAACTACTTGTTTAGCATCCAATCAACAAATAGATTTTTATCACGATACAGAAAACATCCTTGAGTCTGACAGAGAAGTACTACCTATTCATAATGATAGTATTCAATCCATCACCATACCCCAAGGAATGATAGCAACAATCTACAAGAATGATAATTTCAATGCTCCTTTTTTTAAGTTAACAGAAAGCATTACTGATAATAGTTTAAAAGCACTGGAAATGAGTAATACAATCACTGGTATCAAGGTATCAGAAAGCAAAGGCCTGAGCTGTGATCAACAGTGTGTCATTGTAACCAACCATAAAATAAAACTCGCTGATGTATTTGGTAAATACTGGAACGACGAACGATTGAAAAATAAGCAGATTTTATTGGTTTTTAACACTATGAATTTAGGAGAAGACGATAATTATGTTCTCACATTATTTAACGGTGCGAACATTAACATTAATAAAAG
>NZ_JAZGQE010000456.1:0-626 GCF_048593885.1 Yersinia sp. 1252 StPb PI
ATATAACTATTTTTAGTTATTATTTTTTGACAAGTTTGATGGATTAAAATAGAGGCAAGGATGAGAGGTTTTTTATTATCACTTATAGTGTCATGTGTAATTATGGGAACAGCAGCCCCAGTTATTGCTCAGAATGTTCCTTTTGACGGTGCTGGCGCTGGAAAAACAGGTTGGACGACTTGGAAAAGAGTAAAATTATCGAAACATATGCCACTTATGAGGTATTGCTCTCGAGACTATTACGTAAATGGCTATTATGTTAGGTCACAAAATAAAATCGTACGCCTTTATGAATTTTGTTAAGCACTTAATCGTTTAGCAAGAAATATATTGGGATATCATGAATATACATTAATTAAGGATGATTTTTGAATGAAACATAAAGTGCTATCTATTTTTATTTCTGTGATGATTTTTGGTATCGCTGCATCTGGTTCCGCCTATGCACAAAATGTTCCTTTTGATTCGGGTGGCGGCGGTAAAACTATTTATGGCCCTTGGAAAAAAGTCTCAAATGGACTTCTATCGAGCACCTGCTTCCGAACTGTATATTATAAAAATGGTAGTACAGCGCAACAAAGAAAATGGATTTCATTTGGTCTTAAATGCTAAA
The DNA here is from genome assembly GCF_048593885.1 of Yersinia sp. 1252 StPb PI. Taxonomy (NCBI): domain Bacteria; kingdom Pseudomonadati; phylum Pseudomonadota; class Gammaproteobacteria; order Enterobacterales; family Yersiniaceae; genus Yersinia; species Yersinia sp. 1252 StPb PI. Next base: position 614 of record NZ_JAZGQE010000456.1, read on the forward strand.
TAAATTTAATACG
>NZ_JAZGQE010000457.1:0-604 GCF_048593885.1 Yersinia sp. 1252 StPb PI
ATTTATCTCAGCCATTGGATAGTTTTTTTTATCTTGAAAGAGAAGACCTAAAGTATGATAAGTATGAGCACCAAAAGGGTTTATTGATATGGCTTTTGTTAGATTATGATATGCATCATCCAATTTCCCTTTTAGTCTTTGAATTGCACCTAGCTTAGCGTGCGCTTCAAATTGATAATCACATATTTTAATACATTGTTTCCAAGCACTGATGGCACCAGTATCATCATTATTTTTTAATCTTGCTTCTCCCAACTTTGATAGGACTATTGCAGTTTTAGGGAACTCTTTATTAATTTCCTCTAATGATGATAGCCATGCATTATAATTGTTTTCTTTTTTAAGTTTTACGGAGTCGTATAATTTGGGAATTAACTTTGAATTAGGGGTGATTGAGCTTTCTCTTGGAATAGGAAGGTGTATTTCTAAAGTATCTGCAAAATCCTTGATTAGCTTACCAATTGTATTATCCATGTGAAAAATCTGTACTGAAGGATGATCCATACCACATAAAATAACATTCCTTATGTTAGGAATATTATTTGTTGCCATCCTATAGGCACTCATTAAATCTATTTCATCCATCTCTGAAGAAAATAGAATT
>NZ_JAZGQE010000458.1:0-618 GCF_048593885.1 Yersinia sp. 1252 StPb PI
CCATCAGATAGTAATTGGGTTATTTCTAGATCTGTATGTTTAGTATATGAATAATCATGACCACTTTTCAAATCTGTATCATATCCATCGTAGTCTATCTTATTCACAGAAATAATAGCTTCTTCTTTGCCACTCATTTTTATATCTTTTGCTGATTTAAGCGTTAATTTTTCAAGCGCCTTAACCTTTATCGCATTTATCGACAGGTCACCTGAATCGGCCTCAAGTGAAATATTTTTTCCTTGCAAGTGTGTGTTATAAACGTTCACTGTTGTTTCTGTTGCACCCCCTGTTCTTTTTTTGTCGTCATAATCAGTTACATTTCTCTTTTTTTTATAGTCAGTTGAATTAATTGCTACCGCCCCACCTTTAATGAACAAATCGCCGTAAGCATCGCTACTACTGACATTGGTAAGATTAATATCGCCATCCGCCTCTATTTTTATTTTTGGACTTGTTAACGTAACCCCTTCATAACCTACTGACTTATTACCAGATATCATATTAACAGTTGATGCCTTTATATTCAGCTCACCAGAACTCACTAATTCTTCGGCGGCTACATTTAATTCTCCTGTAGAGTTTATGTTCAAAGAAGTTCCAGCTACTATATTTTTT
>NZ_JAZGQE010000459.1:0-616 GCF_048593885.1 Yersinia sp. 1252 StPb PI
ATGGTATGATACTTACCATTTATTTTAAATCTTATTCCATACCAGTTAACATAGTTATCTACGTTTGTTTTTGATATACCATCTGAAGTCGAAGACAGCAAACAATAGTCTATAATTGCTAATATCGATGATTTTCCTTTGCCTGAGTCTCCAGTTATGACGTTAACTTTATTCTCTTCTAGTACGAGATTTCGTAGTGTATCATCTGTCTGATATATTAAAATATTTGTTATTTGCATTACAATCTAACTCCGCAAAGATCGTATACGTTATGTGGTTCATCTGATATGAGGGTAGCTATATTTATAGCGGCAGACTGAATTTTTATTGCTCTTTTACCTAACTCAGAAATCGCATCGGCAGCTATTATTTTCTTCTTGAAAATCAACTCTCCATCCATAAGTTCGGCTATGTCATTTTCAATGCAGAGTGATGTACAGTTTATTGAGGATGGAAGGAAGTTATAATATCTTTTATTTAAAGATACTAACAATTCAGGCTTGGTTAGCAATAAGTCTTGGAATGATATTATATTAGTACGTTTATTAGCTAAATAGTTCAGGCTTTTCCTATGGAAAATTATGGGTAAAACTATCATAATGTTACTTAGAGTTGT